>JBAVOG010000603.1:0-9997 GCA_049691875.1 Burkholderiales bacterium
GATGGCCCGAGGCGGGGCCGTTCGACAGCATTCTCGTCACTGCCGCAGCACCCGCCGTGCCCCCCGCCCTCGTCGAACAGCTCAAGCCGGGAGGAAGATTGGTCATCCCAGTGGGGGGGCGATGGGATGTTCAGGAGCTGCTCGTCATCGTGAAGAACGACGACGGCTCGACCACGACAAAGCATACGATTCCCGTCAGATTCGTCCCACTGACACGCAACAAATAGGCGCCCGCGACGGAGCCAACCGGGGCTGCAATCACCCGTGCTACGCTCGCACGAGACCATGGCCGCCAGCAAGCCCCTCGTCGATCATCTGGTCGAATCGTTCGTCGCACGTGGCGTCAAGCGCATTTTCGGTGTCCCCGGCGGTGGATCCAGCCTCGATCTCATCCGTGCGGCCGCGTCACACGGGATACCCTTCGTGCTGGCACGCCATGAGACCTCGGCCGCCATCATGGCCCTCGCGACCGGGGAAATCGACGGGGCGCCCGGAGTCGCGCTCACCACGATCGGTCCTGGGCTCGCAAATGCCGTGAATGGCATGGCCTGTGCGACCCTCGATCGCGCTCCACTCTGCCTCGTGTCCGACGGTCACTCGCCGCAACTCACCCGTTTCGTCACGCACCAGATGTTCGACCAGGCCGCGCTCAGCGCGCCCGTCGTGAAGGGGCAAACCCACCTCGATTGCGACGACCCGGTCGACGAGGTCGAAAACCTGCTCAACCTGGCTCAAACACCGCCGTACGGCGCGGTTCACATCGAACTGTCCGGTGCGGCGGCGCGGCGCACCGTGACTCATGCGTCGACGGCACGCCCGCGACAGAACCAATCGTATGACCCTGGGGCGATTCATCGAGCGCAAGAGCACATTGCCCGCGCGTCCCGACCAGTCGTCGTCGTGGGGCTCGAGGCTTGCGAGCCCGCGTTCGCGAAAACCGTCCGCCGCTTCTGCGGCCGCCTCGCCTGCCCGGTTCTGGTGACCTACAAGGCGAAGGGCGTCGTTCCCGATTCCAACCCGCTGACGGTCGGGATTTTCACCGGCGGCACACTCGAGGCAGCCTGCATTGAAAGCGCCGATCTGCTGGTGCTGATCGGCCTCGATCCGGTGGAGCTCATTCCGCAGGCATGGCGTTACCACGCTCCGGTGCTCGATATCGGACTCGTCCCGCGGCCTATCCACTACGTGCAACCCGCGATCGGGCTCTACGGCCCGCTCGACGCGACGCTGAATGCGCTCGGCGCCGTCGGCGCGGCAGGCGGGTGGCGTGCGGAAGAATCCACCAAGTTCCGCATCGCGATGCGATCGCGACTTGCCTCTGAACCAGGCGAAGGTATATCGCCACAGCGCGCGGTCGAGCTCGCACTTGCCGCGCGTCCGCGCCCCCTGCGCCCACGCATCACCGTCGACGCCGGCGCGCACATGTTCTCGGTGACCGCGTTCTGGGAATGCGATGCGCCGCGCGACCTCCTGATCTCGAATGGCCTCGCGACGATGGGCTTCGCGCTTCCCGCGGCAATCGGCGCTGCACTCGCGGAGCCAGCTCGCAAGGTTATCGCGTTCACCGGTGACGGCGGACTTGCCATGTGCCTGGGCGAGCTGCTGACGGCCAGGCAGCAAAACACCGCGCTGGTGGTCGTCGCGTTCAACGATGGGTCGATCTCGCTGATCGACATCAAGCAGCAGGCACGCGGAATGCCCCCGGAGGGCGTTCGGTGGGATCGGCCGGACTTTGCACGCGTTGCGGAAGGATTCGGGCTGAAGGCGTGGCGCGCCCGGACCGAAGCCGAGTATCGCGAGGCGATTGCAGCTGCGCTGGCGGCCGATGGCCCCGCGTTTATCGATGTTCACACCGACCCGACTGGTTACCTCGAACAGATCCGCGCACTGCGCGGCTGACCAGAATGCGCCAGGCCGGACGCCGGTACAGTAGGATCAGAGATCCGGCCAACTCGCGGAACTGCATCGCGTACCGGCTGACGAAAGGAACCGATGACCCAGCAATCCATCTCGGCAGAGTTTCCCTACACGCTCAAGCGCCTGAAGACGCTGGACAGCGAGATGGCCTACGTGGACGTCGGCGACGGCGACCCGATCGTCTTCCTGCACGGTAATCCGACGTCCTCGTACCTGTGGCGAAATGTGATCCCGCACGCCGAGAGGCTGGGCCGTTGCCTTGCGCCGGACCTGGTCGGGCACGGCCAATCGGGGCGGTCCCCGCGCCGTGCCTACCGGTATGCAGATCACATTGCGTATCTCGACGCGTGGTTCGAGGCGCTGGGTCTCACGCGAAACGTGATCCTGGTCCTGCACGACTGGGGCGCCGCCCTCGGCTTCTACCGCGCATGCCGCTTCCCCGACCAGGTCTCCGGCATCGCCTATATGGAAGCCATGGTCCGCCCACGACTCTGGACGGACCTTCCGCCGGAACGCGTCCCGGTCTTCAAGGCGCTCCGCGGCATCGAAGGAGAAAAGATGGTGCTCCAGGACAACTTCTTCATCGAGAAGATGCTGTTCGAGGCGGGCGTGATCCGCACGTTGACCGATGCGGAGAAGGCAGTCTACCGGGCACCGTTCGCGGAGCCTGGCGAGTCGCGCTTACCGACCCTGCTGTGGCCGCGCGAAATCGTTTTCGACGGCGAGCCGGCCGACAACTATCCGCTGATCAAGCGCTACAGCGACTGGCTCGCGCGAAGCGAACATTTGCCGAAGCTTTTCGTGAACGCCGACATGGGGCACGGTCTCGCCGGGGCGGCGCGCGATTTCTGCCGGACCTGGCCTAATCAGCGCGAGGTCACGGTTCACGCCAAGCACTACGTGCAGGAAGATCGTCCGCACGAGATCGGCGCGGCGCTTGCCAATTTCGTCTCGCAAGTGCGCGCCGGAACCTTTACTCCTTGACCGACGCGGCCGGCCGTGCGGCGCGCTGGACGGCTAGCGCGGCGCTCGCCGCCACGACACCCAGGCCACAAACGCCGAGCCATCCGACGAGCGTCAAGGCAAGCGTCATGACGAGAGCACCAGTCGCGTTGCCGCCCCAGACGTGAACCGCGTACACCGTGTTGGATCGGCTGCGGGCCGCCGGGTCAAGGCCGATGATGTAGGCCTGATTGGCGACCATCGCGGTACGCAATCCGCAGTCCAGCAACGCCGCGCCGGCGACCACAGCCACGACTGTGATCCCCGCAAGCCCGAACACCAGGAACGCGGCGATCACCAGGGCCGCGCCCGCGGAGACGACCGGCCGCACGCCACTGCGGTCCATCCAGCGGCCGGCCGAACGCGCGATGAGCACGCCGGCTGCACCGGGAATGCCGATCAAGCCCGCGTATGCGGGTCCGAGGCCGTGCAGCGTCTCGAGCATCTGTGCGAGGGTGGCCCAGAATCCCCCGTAGCAGATTCCAAGCAGGAACTGGATGATCGATGCCCGGCGCAGGTCCGCGCGCTCGCGAAACATCGCAAGGAGCGATCGCATGAGGGCGCCGTAGGCGAGCCCCGTCCCCGATGCCGCGCTGGGAAGACGTACGAGCAATACCGGCAGAAAACCCGCAAGCAGGATGGCGTAGAGGACGTAAGTCCAGCGCCAGCCGATGAGCGACGCCATGGCACCCGAGCCCACGCGCGCAAGCAGGATTCCGATGAAGAGTCCGGAGAGCGCAGTTCCGATCGCACGCCCGCGCTCCGCCGGCTCGACCAGTTCCGCAACGAGCGCGAGAATGTCCTGCGAGACACTTGCACTCACACCCGCTGCGAAGCTGGCTGCAGCGAGCACCGTCAGCGTTGGCGCCACCGCGATGACAACTATGGATGCCATCAGGCAGCAGAACTTCGCCATGATGATCCGTCGCTTGTCGTAGCGGTCCCCGAGCGGAACGAGAAACAGGGTTCCGGTTAGAAAACCACCTAGCGAAAGTGTCGGCACCCAACCGACCGTCGCCGCGTCGGCGTTGAACACGCGCCCGAACTCCGCGAGCAATGGCGTCTGGAAATGAATGCTCCCGGCAGTCGCCATGACGGTCACCGCCAGAAACAGCATCATTCCGCGGCTGATTCCCCTGCCCTCGGATCCGGTGCCGGGCGCGCCGCCTTCGATTTTCACTTTCCGGTCAGTCCTGCTTGGCGTGCCGGTCGGCGCCTTCGGCCGCGCGCGTCACGCAGGCGGCTGCAGAGCGTCGAGCGCGAATCCGGCAATCTGCTTGTATCGTTCCGATATAGCCCGAAGCTCCGCCTGACTGATGACGTCGTCGATGCTTCCGAAGGGCTTTCCGCCGGTGAGTTCGTCGACCTTGATGTTGATGTAGTCGGGCGGGAACTCGCGGTTGGTGCGGACCACTCTCGCCGTTGCTTCCAGGCGGGCGTCCTGGTAGGCGATCAGCGCCGCACGTCGATCGGGCGTGCCGGCGATCAGGTCGGCGAGCGTCCGCGCGTCGATCACCCCTTGTGCCGCGCCGTTGGACCCGCGCGGATACATGGGATGTGCAGCGTCGCCCATGAGCGTGACGCGGCCGAACGTCCACTGCGATACCGGATCCCTGTCCACCATCGGGTATTCGAGGATCTGGTCGGCCTTCGTGATCAGCTCCGGAACGTCCAGCCAATCGAAATGCCAGCTTTGATAGATGGGCGCGAAATCCTCCATTCGGCCTGGCTTGTTCCAGTCGTTCATCTCCACGTTGGCCTGCCGAACCTCGGCCATCCAGTTGATGAGCTGGTTCCCCTCGCCGTCCACGGCGTCGACGATCGGATAGATGACCATCTTGCCGTTCTCCACGGACCCGATGCGCAAGTAGCTTCGCCCGGTGAGAATCGGCTTGCGGCGCGTCACGCCGCGCCACGTGTTGATGCCCGCGAACGACACTTGCTCCTCCGGATAGAATTTCCGGCGCACGATCGAGTTGATGCCGTCGCAGGCCACCGCGACGTCACCCCGAACCTGCGCGCGCCCGGTGCCCGACGACGTTTCCTTGAAGGATACCGTTACGCCGGTCTCATCCTGCTCGATGCCGGTGCAGTGATGATCGATCAGGACGTTCGCCGGACCGAGTCGTTCGCGTGCCGCTTCGTAGAGGATCCGGTGCAGCTTTCCCCGATGTATCCCGAGCTCGGGAAACCGGTAGCCCGCGTGTCGACCGCGCGGCTCGCGGTAAATGAACTGCCCATACCGGTTGAAAAATACGCTTTCCTCGTTCTCGATCGCGACGGCTCGCAGCCGCTCTTCCAGACCGAGCGCGATGAACTCCCGCATCGCATGCGGAAGCAGCGTGATACCGACACCGAGTTCCCTGATCTCCGGCGCACTCTCGTAGACCTGGCAGGAAATTCCTCGCTGCTTCAGTCCGAGCGCGAAGCTCAGCCCGGCAATGCCACCTCCAATCACAATGATTCCCGACATGTACCCCGTCTCTCCCCCTCGAATTCCGATCCATGACGAGCGCTCTCTCAGAGCGCCTCGAGATGCAGCCGCGCGCCGGGATCGATCCGGAAGATCGCTCCCTCCGCGAACGATTCCCATGACTCACTGCGCGTGATCGGCTCGGACGCCACCACGATCGCGTGATAATCGCCTGGAGGAACCCCTTCGACGTGCAATGCACCGCCGCACACTTCGCAGGGATGCACCCGATCCCGCCATGTATACCAGAGGGTGCGACCAACGCGCACGCCGACGCTCTCGCGGCCGTCGGTCAGGAGCAGATTGAGTCCGATCTCGGCCGCCGGCATCTCCTGACGCGCCCAGTCGATGAGATCGTTCACGCCGGAACGCACCGCTTCGATCAGCGTCTTCTCGGGCCGGGTCTCCGCGCGGGCGAGCAGAAAATGAAAGATGTGCTCGCTATCCGTCTGACCCAGAATGCCCTGCCGCTGGGTCTCGGACGTCGCGGCGAGCATTCGCTCGCGCAGCGCCGGAAAGGCGCCGAGCGTGCCGTTGTGGGCGAAGATCCAGCGCCCGTGCGAGAAAGGGTGCGTGTTTTCTGGTCGCAAGTCGCCGAACGTCGCCCGCCGAACGTGCGCGAGCACGGTGCAGGAGTGCACTTGCGCCGAAACCCAGCGAAACGCCATGCTCTGGCTAGCCGCCCTGGCCTGCCTTACGACGTGCGGCCGTTTGCCGTCGTGGATGGCCAGACCCCATCCGTCCGGATGGCTGTGGCCGTGCGCATCTTTCAGGCTTTGCGCGAGGAGCGAGTTCTCCGCGCGGATCAGCTCGCACTCGATCTTTCTGGGATAGCTCGAGCGGAAACCATACAGTCGGCACATTTTCAGCCTGCAGCGGGCTCGCGCTCGGGCGGGGTGGATCGAGCCACGATTATATTCGGCTGCGCCGTTGTTACGCCGGAACAAGTGCACGCCCCGGGCGGTCCGCTGGCGCGCGGACACAACCGCGTCCGGCGAGCTGCCGTCACTGCACAGGATCGATCCGGAAAAAAGCGCTCACCGATTCCTGCA
This sequence comes from Burkholderiales bacterium, assembly GCA_049691875.1. GTDB lineage: Bacteria > Pseudomonadota > Gammaproteobacteria > Burkholderiales > SG8-39 > JAABRB01. Next base: position 6,445 of record JBAVOG010000603.1, read on the forward strand.
CCTGGTCGACCGTCACGAATGACGGGGCGGGCGCACCCGTCGGCCATCCGCAACTCAGCAGGTACCCCGTCCGACCCGGACCCGAATCGAGTCGATAGTGGGTCACGCTGACCGGCATCCCGGGATCAGCCGTCTGCCGTTCGTCATAGTCGATGCTGCGTACGACGAGGGTCTCAGCCTTGATCGTGCGATCCGCAACGGCACTTGCCGGCGCGAACCTGCAGAACGGCACGTTGCCCACGAGCTGGGCCGTCGTCACGATGGCATTGCTCTGGAACAGGAGCGGCGCACCGTCCGCCGGGAGGCTGAGCGGCGCGCGCAGCGTCAGCCGTGACCCGACAACGATGTCGGTCGGCGCGGCGGGCGCATCCGGGGTTTTGGCTTCCTGCTTGGCAGCGTAGTTCGTCGTGTCGCATGCCTGGAGCAGGAGCGCTGCCGCAAACAACATGGTGACGCGCCATGGCCGGGTTGCACCCGCACGCGCCATCGAATGAAATCGGGCGCCTCGGATCACTCGTTTTGCCGGCTTCAATTTTTCATCGTTCATCGGTCACCCACCATTCGCGGTCAAAAAAAGGCCGATCCGACCACCTGGGAAAGCCCGGGCGGGCCGTCACTCGTCGGCGTTGCGCGTCGGAAATTGTCAGTATGGTACCCATTTGGTACAAAATGCTGGTACAGAATACGGGTACAAGGTGCATGCTGACACGACACATAGTCGCAGGACACGATCGTCGCCTGCGGCCAGACGCCGTGGAATCCGGACTGCCATCATTCGAATCCGGGCACATGCATGGTTGGACAGATTGATGGAGGAACGCCCGATGAACGTCGCACGAGCCGCGCTCGCCTCGATCCTGCTGGGGTTGACTGCCCTGCCTGCACTGGCCGAGCACGTCTACAAGTACCAGATGCCCGACGGCGCGGTCCTCTACACGGACAGCCAGTCCGGATACACGGATCAGTACACCAAGGGCAAGCTCGAGGAGACGCTGACCGAGCCGACCCCGGCGCCCGCGGAAGTCGAGCAAGCGATGCGCGCCCGTAGCGATTCCCGAAAGCAGAATACGAGCGATGCCGACGAGGCGCAGCAGAATGGCATCGACGCCGCCTACGCAATGATGATCTCCGCGCGACAGGAACTCGAGAACGCGGAGCAGGCGCTGCAGGAAGGACTGACTCCGCTGCCTGGGGAACGGCTGGGCATCGTGGATGGTCACACGCGCCTGAGCAACGCATACTGGGCGCGCATCCGCGGCCTGCGCCTTTCGGTCGAAGCGTCCCGTGACCGGCTCGATCGTGCCACGAACGCCTGGGTGAAGGCGCGCTGACCGGAATTCGAAACTGCCTGCTTGCGGGGACGCAGCCATGAACCACAGAGCAACCGAGATCGAGAAATTCCCGCGCCGGACGCTGCCGGTGCTGGATATCGGGCCATTCCTCTCGGGAGATCGATCCGGATTCGGCGACCTCGTGAGCCGCTGGCGCCGTACCTGCGAGACCGTCGGGTTCATGAGCATTGTCGGCCACCGAATCAATGACGACCTGATGGCCCGTGCCGAAGCCCAGGTGAAACACTTTCACGATCTGCCGATGGACGAGAAGCTGAAGGTCAAGGTGAACGAGCATCAGCGCGGCTACATCCCGCCCAAGGCCACGATCGTCCGGCATTCGACCTATCACGACAACACGCATCTCGACAGTAACGAGACCCTGGTGCTCGCGACAGAGTATGGCGCCGACCATCCCGGCGTTCGCGCGGGCCGTCGATTCTTCGGCCGCAACCCGTGGCCTGCAAATCTTCCGGGATTCCGGGAGACCGTGCTCGAATTCATGACAGCGATGGACGCCCTGGGGCGTTCGACCCTTCCCATCTGGGCGGCCGCGCTCGGTTTGAAGGAGGATTTCTTCGATGCGTACTTCGCCGATGGGTACACCTATTTCCGGATGGCGCACTATCCGCCCGACCCGAGTCCGCCGGAGAACCACTTCGGGCTGGGCGCGCATGCCGACACGGGGTTCATGACCTTCCTTCAGCCCGCGCGCGAAGAAGGCCTGCAGATCCTCGGGGAAGACGGAGTGTGGTTCTGGCCCGACGTGGCGCCGGGCAGTCTCATCGTGAATACGGGGCAGTTCCTGGCGCGCTGGACCAATGACCGGTTTCGCGCGACGCCCCACCGGGTCCTGCCGCCCACAGGGAACCACCGCTACTCGATGGCCTGCTTCGTCAACACCAGCCTCGACGCGGTGTGCAAGGTCCTCCCGACCTGCCAGGACGAGGCTCGACCGCCGAAGTATCCGGAGCAGTCCTACGGGGCGTTCTTCCAGTGGTACATGGAGAACACCTACACCCACTACGGGAAGGTCACCGGGCAGGCCTGAACCGCCCATCCGTGAACCAGTTCACGGGAAGCCTGCCCCCGCGCCGCATTGTGTGCATGCGGCACAAAACCGCTGGGTCACCCGACCGGGCTATCCGCGTTACGCGGCCCTACAGTGCCTCCACCGGGCCGGCGAATGTCGCCGGCCACCGGGACACAAGAGGAGGCCCTCGTGCGGAATCCAATCGAAGGAAACGAAGGGTACGGCGTCCTGCGCATGTTCGGCGCGGTTGCGGCATTGGCGGCCTTGTACGGCGTTTCGCTCTCGGCGGTGGCGCTGATGGAACCGCCGCGGGAAGCCCGGGAAGCAAATGCCAAGCCGGTGGTGTGGTACGGCCCTGTCACGTCGGCGATGGAACAGCGGTCCCGGTCAACGAGCGCGAAAACGGGCGCGCCCGTGACCGGCGGGTCTTTCTGGACATCCTCCGCAAGCTCCGACGGCGCGTCGCCCACCAAGGCAACCGCCAGCACCGCCACCGCTGCCTCGTTCTGGCGCGAGCGTGACGCCGATCAAGCGGTCAACGGGTCCAAGCTGGCGGGTGACCTGGACCGGATCCACGACAGCATGTGAACCGCGCGTCAAGCGCAGTCGGGTCGTACACGGAACACGCCCTGCGCAGTATCCCCGAGGATGCTCTTGCGCTGCGCGTCGCTGAAAGCGGCGGTCTGTACGACTCTTGTCGGAGCCGGATCGCCGATCGGGAATGGCATATCCGAGCCGAGCATGATGCGCTCGGGCGAGGCCATCTTCGCCAGGAACTCGAGTGCGTCGGCGTCGAACACGCAGGAATCGAAGTACATCGCCTGGAAGCCCTTGCGGGGATCGGCGTACTTCCCCTGCGAGATGGCGTGGTTACGCGCTAGCCGGCCGAGCGCATAGGGCAGCGCCGCGCCGCCATGCGCCAGCACGAACTTCATGCCCGGAAATCGCAGCAGGTGCCCCGAGAACAGCAAGCGTGACACTGCAATGGTGCTGTCGACGAGGCGCCCCACGGCGTTGACCAGGTCGTAGTCGGCGAGCCGCGGCTCGCCACACAGGAACATCGGGTGCATGAAGATCGCTGCGCCGAGCTTCGAGGCCGTGTCCCAGAAAGGATCGAGCGAGGGGTCGTCGAGGTTGCCGCTCAGACCCTTGGGCAGCGTGCCGATCATCGCGCCGCCGAAGCCACGCT
>JBAVOG010000604.1:0-2964 GCA_049691875.1 Burkholderiales bacterium
GATGATGGCGATCTGGCGGCGCGGGAAGCCCATCGAGCTGCTGCACCACTCGGACCAGGGCAGCCAGTACACAAGCGAGGACTTCCAGCGTCTGCTCGCCGATCAGGGGATCACCTGCAGCATGAGCAGAAAGGGCGACTGCTGGGACAACGCGGCGATCGAGAGCTTCTTCTCGACAATCAAACGCGAACGCCTGGACCGCAGGGAGTACGCCACCAGGGACAACGCCCGCGCGGACGTGTTTGATTACATCGAACGGTTCTACAATCCACGGCGTCGGCACTCGACGCTTGGCCTGGTGAGCCCGGATCAGTTCGAAAAAGCTAAACCAAGCTTAGGGTAGTGTCCGGGAAACCGGGGCGATGCCATATCGACCCTAACCGGTCATAGCGCGAACTTGATTGCTGCCATTCAAGGTCGAGTGGTAACCGCATACAGCGGAGAGTCGCTGACTGTCCGCTGTACGGGCTTCAATGCTTCTCAGATTTTCATGTCGATCCGGGGCTTTCCCCTATCTTCGATAGCACTCAGTCATCGCGTACCCACTTGCACACGAAGTTGGCGGCGTCATCCGTGCTGCCGCTGCCGGTCCAGACCGCTTCCTCCGGGTAGGGGCAGTGCGGCCGCGTGCTGGTGCCGCGCGAGCCGATGATCTCCCCCGGCGCACGGCGATGCTCGACCCAATCCACGAGCGGCGACAGCCAGTCCACGGTCGAGTGCCCCACACCCCCGCCGCAGTGGGCCATGCCCGGCACTAGGTATAGTTTCAGGAACCGGTCCGTGATGTTCTCGGCGAGGAACCGCAACCTGTGATGGAGGTGCAGCTTTTGCGCGAGGAAGTCGATCACCGCCTCGCGATAACGGATCGCGCGGATCGGATTCGCGGCCGGATCGGACCAGCCTTCATACATGAGGATCTTCTTGCCGCTCAGCATGACGTCGAGCAGGTTGGGATCGGTCGCGTTGAGGATCTGCGCAGCCTCGGTCATCTTGTATGGGTCGGTGTTCCAATCGAACTCCGTCAGGTAGTCGAATCCCGGCCGGTCGGGATTGAACATCAGCCACTCGAAGGCGTCTGCGATGACGATGTGAAGCAGCGGAGTGCCGGTCGGCGAGTTCGGTATGACCCATGAGCTCCATCCGCCCGGGATGTTCTCGATGCCGAGGGGCATGGGGGGCACGAACGGCTCCTTGCCGGCGTAGATCGCCTCCAGCGCCGCGAGTTCGTTCGGGGTCAGGCATTTGTCACCCGAAGTCTGGGAGCAGATCGGAATATCCCGCGCCGGGTCGAAGTCGCACTTCAACGGATTGCGGATCTGCCCGTCTTTCACGCCGTCGGCCACATCGCAGCCCTTGAAGTCGCCAAGCCCGTTGTAGATGACGTCGCCAACCATGTCGCGCTTGGCCGGGGAAAGGACCGGCCCGTCCGCGGGGCTGGCGGGCGGGATCTTGCTGTAGAGGGGTCGAAGATACGCCGGCGCCGCCATCTGCTGCCCGGTGTAGTCGTAAACCGGCGCGCCGACGAGGTACCCGTCGAAATCGCCCGGGAAGCGCTGCGCCTCCATCAAACCCTGTCGACCACCCGTCGAGCAGCCATTCCAGTATGAATAGCGTAGCTTCTGCGGGTAGTGCGCGGCGATAATGTCTTTGGAGACCTTTGCGGTCAGATGGACCGCGCGCCAGCCGAAGTCGATCTCGCGCTCCTTTCCGAACACGGCGTCATTGCCGAACTTCGAGCCGCTCTCGTCGGGATTCGAAGCATCGTGACCGGTGTCTGTCGACGAGGACGCGTAGCCGAGCTGCAGCGCCGATGTCATGGCCGAGGTGCTGATCGAGCCGGCCTTGCCGCCGTTCCCCACCATCTGGAAGCGCCCCTTCCAGTCCGTCGGCAGGAAAAGGGCGAACTTGATGTGGTCGTTGATCGTGCCCTGCACGTCGCAGTGCTCGGGAACCGGGTTCGTTCCGGTCGTCGCGTCGACCAGGGTCGACGAGGTGATCACCACGCTGGGCGCTTTGTACCGCGTCGCGAGCTCGGCGCACGGGATCGGCTCTTTCTTTCCTTTGCTTTTCCCGTCATGCGCGATAGCCGGCGACCCCGCGAGCAGTAGGACGAGGAGGCCCGTAGCGGTGGTAGCGAGCCCCGAAAATCGCCCCGAGCGCAGCGTTCTGGCAGTTTCCATGACCCCTCCCTGGTAGCGTCGCGGATCGCGAAGCAGCGGCGGCGAGCGCCCTCGACGCGCCCGCCGCCCCCCTTCGTTGTGGTCAGTCGTCGTGATCGTGATGATCGTGATGATCGTGATGATCGTGACCACCCTCGCATACGCGCTGATTGACGCCGGTGCCCGTGTAGTCCAGGGGCCCCTTCACCTCGTGCTTGTACTTGGCGATCACGTCCGCGCACACCACCTCGCGCTTCTCCAGGTCGCCGCCGCAGAAGAAGTTGGCGGCATCGTCGGTGCTGCCCGTGCCCTTGTAGATCGCCTTCTGCGGGTACGGGCACATGGGACGCGTACGCGTGCTGCTCTGCTGGATGATCTGCTTCGGCGCCACGCCGTTCTCGACCCATTCGACCAGCGCGTCGAACCCGTTCGGTACGCCGCAGTGCCCAGCGCCGGGCACGCGGAACAGGCGATAGAACTTCTGCAGGTTCTTGAAGTCCGGCTCGTTGTGCCTGCCGTAGCGCGCCGCCATCTCGCGATAGTAGTTGATCACGCCGCGCGGCATGATGAGTTGGTCGTTCGCGCCGACCAAGGTGAGCAGCTTGCCGCCGTGCTTGCGGAACTTGTCCAGGTTGCCGAAGGTGTCGGTGACGTCTGCGATGTTGCGCGAGCCTGCCTGCGCGACGTCCGCGTACTCGTCGATGGACACGGTCATCCAGTCGAAGTGGCGGTCGTGCGTGTTCCAGTGGAACTGCGTGACGCCGAGGGCGAACGGATTGGTGCCGTTCAGCGAACCCAGGCTGGT
>JBAVOG010000605.1:0-2244 GCA_049691875.1 Burkholderiales bacterium
CTGAAGGGCGCCGGTGGAACGGTCGGTTACCACGCCTTCACGGAGCCGGCCCGGGTCCTGGAGACCTGCGCGAAAGCCGGGGACGGTCCAGGAGCCTCGGCTGCGCTCCGTGAACTACATCACCTTGGCAGCCGCCTCGAGGTGCCGGGCGCGAGCCAGGCCACCCCGGTGGCGGCGTGAATTCCGACGCAATGTGCGCAATGCACACCGCGCAGGCGCAGTACTGCTTCTTCGGGCGCGGGTATTGCAAGACCTTTGCTCGAACCGCCTCTAACATCGAGGAGGGGAGATCATGAACACAGTACGCGAAAAACCAGCGGCAATATCCAACCAGCTCTCGCAGGAGATGGTGACTTTCGGTGACTCCGTGCTGGAGTTGCCGCCGCCGCTCAAGGCCGGCAACTCGATACCGGTATCGGGCCCCGAAGACCAGCAGTCCGCCAACTCGCTCATCATGATGGTGGACGATGAGCCCATCAACCTCGAGGTGCTACAGACGTTCCTGCAGGATGCGGGGTACAAGAAGTTCATCCAGTGCTCTTCGCCGCTGAAAGCAATGGACATCATTTCCGATCAGCGGCCGGATATCGTCCTGCTCGATCTCGTGATGCCGGAGATGAGCGGTTTCGAGATTCTCAAGCGCCTGCGCAACAGCGAGACGCTGCGTCACATTCCGGTGATCATCCTCACGTCCTCGACGGACGCCGACACGAAGCTGATGGCGCTCGAGCTCGGCGCGACCGACTTCCTGGGCAAACCCTTCGATCCGAGCGAGCTCGCGCTGCGACTGCGCAACACGCTTTCCGCAAAAGCTTATCGCGACCGGCTCGAGAATTTCGACAGCGTGACGGGGTTGCCGAACCGCCGGTTGTTGACCGAGCGACTCGACCGCGCGCTCCGCGAGGTGGCGAGCGCCGGCACTGTGGGTGCCGTGATCCAGTTCAACCTGGACCGGTTCAAGCAGATCAACGAGGCGCTCGGGCTCGGCGTCGGCGACTCCGTGCTGAAAGGCGTCGCCATGCGACTCGACCTTGCAATCGGTGGCGCGGTCGCGGCAGGCAAGGCCGGCGACCCGTTCAATCCGCCGGTGCTGGCGAGGCTGAGCGGGGACGAATTCACCCTGCTGGTGTTCGGACTCGAAAACGCCGAGTCGGCTGGTGCGTTGACGGAGACCCTGCTGACGGCGATTGCGGCGCCGTTTCGGGCAGGCGGCGAAGAAGTCGTCCTCACGGCGAGCGCCGGCGTCACGGTGTTCCCCGAAGACGGCATGGAGTCCGGTTCGATCCTGAACAACGCCGCAGTTGCGATGCGCCAAGCGAAGCAGAGAGGCGGCGGAACCTACGAAGTGTATTCGCGCGACCTGAGCGCGAAGTCGATGCACCGGCTGAACATCGAAAACGAGCTGCGACGCGCCATCGAGCGCGAGGAGCTGCGCATCTACTTCCAGCCCAAGGTGCGTGTCGAAAGCGGGCGTGGCAGCGGTTCCGAAGTCCTGGTGCGGTGGCAGCATCCCGAGCGCGGCCTCATCGGACCCGACAAGTTCATACCGATTGCCGAGGAAACCGGCCTCATCGTTCCGCTTGGCGAATGGGTTCTGCGAGCGGCATGCACCCAGGTTGTCGACTGGTTGCGGCAGGGACTGCGCGTACCGCGCTTCTCGGTAAACGTCGCGAGCCCGCAGTTTCGGACCCAACGCTTTCCGGCGACCGTCAGTTCGGCGTTGCAGGATGCCGATCTCGACCCGCGTTTTCTCGGATTGGAGCTCACCGAGAGCGCGATGATGGAGGATGCGCCGCGCAGCATTCGCGCCCTCCAGGAACTCAAGGAAATCGGCGTTCGGATCTCGATCGACGATTTCGGAACCGGATATTCCTCGCTCTCCTACCTCAAGCGATTCCCGCTGGACGAGCTCAAGATCGACAAGTCGTTCGTGATGGGGGTCGACACGGACGCCGACAACGCGGCGATCGTCATTGCCATCATCGCCATGGCGCATGGCCTCGGCCTCTCGGTTTGCGCAGAAGGCGTCGAGACCAAGTCGCAGCTCGCGCTCCTGAAGCGGAAGAACTGCGACGAGTGCCAGGGATACCTCTACAGCAAGCCGGTGCCCGCCGAGAACTTCGCCAGGATGCTCGGCGCTCCGGCGGTAGCCGCCGCCTGACGTGTCACTTCATCCCCTCCTTTTCAAGGAGGGGTGGCTGCGCAGCAGCCGGGGTGGTTCGCGTTCACACCCTTCCCGCCGTC
>JBAVOG010000606.1:0-1794 GCA_049691875.1 Burkholderiales bacterium
GCATCGATGGACGTGTCGGTAAGCAGGTCGTGAAGGTTCGTGCTGGTCTTCACCGCAGGGTAACGTCTCTCCACCAGTGCGAGCTTTGTCTTGTCGAGATCCGCGACCGCTGCCACTCGGACACCCGGTGTTTCCACGAAGTTTCGCACCAGGTTGGGACCCCAGTACCCGTAGCCAATAATGCCCACGTTGATCATTGTGTGATCTCCAGCTTGAAAATTTTAAGTTCTGCCTGCCAGCGTTGCTGGCAGTGCGGCAGCTTCGATCCTATGTTTGCTCGCGGACCTCGCCGATCACTCGAGCGGGCACGCCTGCCACGATCGAATGGGCCGCGACGTCCTTCGTCACGACCGCGCCTGCGCCCACTACGGCACCCTCGCCGATCGTCACGCCGGAGATGACCGTGGCGTTGGAGCCGATCGAAGCCCCTCGTCTCACGATCGTCGTTTCGACTTTCCAGTCCGCCTCGGTCTGCAGACTCCCCTGCGCGGTAGTCGCTCGAGGGTATCGGTCGTTTGTGAACATCACGCCGTGCCCGATGAACACTTCGTCGTCGATCTTGACTCCCTCGCAGACAAAGGTGTGACTGGAGATCTTGCAGCGCGCGCCGACCACCGCGTTTTTCTGGATCTCCACGAACGTACCGATCTTGGTTTCATCGCCGATTCTGCAACCATAAAGGTTGACAAGCGACGCATGGAAGATCTTCACGTCTCGACCAAGGGCGACATTGTCATGAATCGGCATGGTGCGAATCCTGTTGCTGGGCATCCGATACCGAATTTCGGGTGGACGATGCTTCGCAGTAAGCTGCGCTGGCGTCCTTCTTGCCGATCGATACCTCAGCCGATAAGTGTACAGATCATGCTGAGGAATCTACACTGCTGGGGCGAATGCAAGCTGCAATTTTTGCGCTGCGTTCACAATCGTTCACAATCGTTCACAATCCCCCGGCCTCTTGATTGTCCGGATATCGCAATAGAAATGACTCTTGCTCTGATATGCCAGTGCGTCGGGCGTGACGTTGGTGGCAGGGACTGCCGAACCCGACAAATGGAGCATTCGTGGGTCAGCGAAAATGGAAACGCGTAGCCGCTCCCTACGTGTCTACCAGGTCGGCGATGGTATGCCTGTCGGCCTGTCAATATGCAGTGCTTCGTTTCTTGGCAGTCAGGCCAGCCGCTTGGGGAGTGCGGACACTTCTAGAAGTCGGATGAAGAAAAAGCAGTAAACACGCAATACACAAGGGGGACTCCAGAAGTGGCATCGTCCGTGGCGACGATGTGCACAGCACAGCGCTGAGCGTTGCTGTGAACGATAGGCGCTCGTCTTGGATTCGTTCGGGACAACGCAGCCCGGCTAAGCGCGGCGGGCATTGGCGCGCCGATGCGGATGAGTCTGCACAGCGGCACCAAATTGGGCGCGTCGTGTTGTGGCGACGGCCGCGCTTCCGAAGCCCATTCGCTAGGCCGCGCCCGATCCGTTGCGAATTGGGACGGTCCGTGAGCGTCAAGCTTGTCGGCTGACCCCGACAGATTCCCTCAAAAAGGGAACGGCAACCCTTTGTTATTTAATGATATTATTTGGCGGCACGCTCCGTGCTTAAACAGCCCCGGATTACTGCTTTGGTTCGGGTTCGTAGCAACGTGATTCTGTCGCGCGCGTTCCCGTCCAAACCGACAATCACAAGAGGGAGGAATGACTCTCATTTTTGCCGACCCGCCCCTGCGTTCTACGGCCATGGGCAGCGGTATCTCGACCCCGTCAAAACTCTCCGCCCGCCAAGAGCCGGGC
>JBAVOG010000607.1:0-3781 GCA_049691875.1 Burkholderiales bacterium
GGCTTCCGCCGAATCGTCCGCACCGCCGCCATCCGCTCTCGCTGCGCTTCGCGAGGCGTCCGGCAGCGCGAGCTACTGGTGCGTGACCGGTGCATTCTTCGTATGCGGCTTCCACGTCTCGTTCCTGCTGGCCCACATGCCGGGGGTGATCGAGCTCTGCGGCCTGCCTGCCGCCCTATCGGGCGCGTCGCTCGCCTTGATGGGGTTGTTCAATATCGGGAGCAGCATCGCCTCGGGGGTCGTGATCCAGCGGTTCTCGATGAAGCTCACGCTCGCGATTCTCTACGCGCTGCGGGGAGCGGGCGTCGCAGCCTTTCTGTTCCTGCCAAAGACCGAGATCACCGTGCTCGCGTTCTCCGTGTGGATGGGCATGACGTACATGGCGACGCTGCCGCCCACTGCCGGATTGATCGGCGGGCTCTTCGGCACGCGCCACATCGGCACCCTGCTCGGTACGACGATGTTCGTGCACCAGATTGGCAGTTTCCTCGGCGTGTGGCTCGGGGGCATCGCGCTCGAGGCGACCGGAAGCTTCGACTGGATGTGGCGGCTCGATATCGCGCTCGCCGCGGCGGCTGCACTGGTCTGTCTCGCGATCCGTGAGCCCCGCGACGCGTCCGCCGCAAGCCGCGCCATCGCGCCGCGTGATTGCCGTCCGGCAACGGCGGGAGCCTGACGATGGACTGGGCACGTATCGCAGAGATGCTCGGTCGAGCCGTCGAGCTCCGTCTCCGCGACGGGCAGACCGTTCATGTGCGATCGGTCCAGCCGGGCGACGCAGACGCGATCCAGATGTTCGTGCGCGGCCTTTCGGATGCAGCGCGGCGCCTGCGCTTCTTCGCGCCGATCCGCGAGCTCTCTCCGTCGATGCTGAAGCGTCTGACCGAGGTCGATGGTCTGCGCGATCGAGTGCTCATCGCGCTTGCCGAGGACGACAACGGGAGTCGGGTCGTCGCGCTGGCGCAGTACGCAGCCGACGAGTCCATGCGTTGCGACCTCGCGCTCGTGATCGCGGACGCCTGGCGGAACCTGGGGCTCGGGCGATTGCTGCTGGACATGCTCGTCCAGACCGCGCGTGACGCAGGCTTTGCAAGGGTGGAGGGGGACGTGTTGCGCGGCAACGACGCGATGCTCGGGCTGGCGCGCGCGTTCGGATTCGTGGTCGCACGTAGTCCGCACGACGCGACGATGGTCAGGATCTCGCGCGATCTGGATGCGCACTGGAACACCACCCCGGCTGCTGCGCAGCCACCCCTCCTCGAAGAGGAGGGGAAGAAGATTCATCCCCTCCTTTTCAAGGAGGGGTGTCGGGCGAAGCCTGACGGGGTGGTTTGCAGCATTCGCTACCAGACTGGCGCTCATCAGCGCCCTGCGCGCTCCAGATCGCCGGAAAACTCGTCGCTGCAAAAACCACCGCCCTGGAAAAGATCGGCGACCGGATCGGCGGCGAGCTTCGCCTGCGCGGCGAGCGCGGCTTCACGGTGATCCTCGCTGCGCCCAGTCGGACGATAGCCGAGCCGGAATGCCGCATCGTTGTCCCACCAGGTCCGCGCGTTGTCGGAGGCGCCGTACACCACCTCGTAGTGCAATCCCGGGTGCTCCAGCCCGATGCGGATGAGCTGCACCAGGTCGTCGGGACTGATCCAGATCGACATCCGCCGCAGGTCCACCGGTCGATCGGCGACATTGCCGATGCGAATGCACAGCACTCGCAGCCCGAACTTGTCCGCGTAAAAAGCGCCGAGCGCCTCGCCGTAGGCCTTCGAGACACCATAGCGGCTGTCGGGGCGGACCAGCACGTGGGTGCCGATGCGGCGATTGCGCCGGTAAAAGCCGACCACGTGATTGGAGGACGCGAAGACCACGCGCTTCACGCCCTTGCGCCGCGCCGCCTCGAAGAGGTTGTAGCTGCCAATGATGTTGGCGGGGAGGATTTCCTCCCACGGCCGCTCGATCGACACCGCGCCGAGATGAATCACTCCCTCGACGCCATCGAGAAGACGCTCGACTGCGGCCAGGTCGGCGAGATCGGCCTTGACGAAACGTTCGCCGGGCGCGACGTCCTTGATCTCGGAGACGTCGGAGATCCGGAACTCCGGATAGACGCCGGCGAGCAGCTTGCGCAACCTGCCTCCAATCCCGCCCGCGGCCCCGGTGAGCAGCACCGTTTTCATGTTGGACCTTTCATAGCTTCAGGAAACTCGGAATCCAGAGCGACACGGCCGGCACGTAAGTGACGACGAGGAGCACGGCGAAGAGTCCGATATAGAACGGCCAGATGGTGCGCACCACCGCCTCGATCGGCACCTTGCCCACCGCGCAGCCGACGAAGAGCACCGATCCGACCGGCGGCGTGATCAATCCGATCCCCAGATTCACCAGCATGATCATCCCGAAATGGATCGGATCGACGCCGAGGCTCGTCATGACGGGCAGCAGGATGGGCGTGCAGATCAGGATGAGCGGTGCCATGTCCATGAGCGTGCCCAGGACGAGCAGCATGACGTTCACGAGCATCAGGATCACGTACTTGTTGTCGGAGATTCCGGTGAAGAAGGCGGTCACCTTCGCCGGCAGCTGCATGAGCGCCATGATGTAGCCGAAGCCGGAAGCGAAGCCGATCAGGATCATCACGATGGCGACGGTCTTCACCGTGCGATGCACGAGCCGCGGCAGATCCCGCCACCGGTAGTCCCGATACACCAGCATGGTGACGAGAAACGCGTAGACGCAGGCGACCGCAGCCGATTCGGTCGGCGTGAACACACCGCCGAGGATCCCGCCCATGATGATGACCATGGTGACCAGGCCCCAGAGGGCGTCGATCGAGATCTTCACCGCCTGGCGCAGCGGAATCGTCTCGCCCTTCGGAAAATTCTGCCTGTGCGCGACGAACAGGCACATCGCCATCAACGTGAACCCGAGCAACAGTCCGGGCATCACCCCCGCCAGGAACAGGTGAGCGATCGATACGGTTCCGCCGGCGGCAAGCGAGTAGATCACGGCGTTGTGGCTGGGCGGGATGAGGATCGCCTGCACGGACCCGCAGATCGTCACGTTGGTGGCGAAGACCCGGGGATAGCCCTGTTTCTCCATCTGCGGAATGAGCACGCTGCCGATCGACGCAGTGTCGGCCACCGACGAGCCCGATATCGCACCGAAGAAGGTCGATGCCAGGACATTGACCAGCGCGAGTCCGCCGCGAATGAAGCCCACGAACACCGCCGCGAAGGAAACCAGCCGGCGCGCCATGCCGCCCTCGGCCATGATCGCGCCCGCGAGCACGAAGAACGGGATCGCGAGCAGCGCGAAGTTGTCCACGCCGTCGGAGATCTTGAGCATCACCGCGTCGAGCGGGATGTCGATCCAGAGCGCGCCAACCAGCGACGCGATGCCGAGCGCATAGGCGACCGGCACGCCGAGCGCGATCATCAGGAACAGGCTGCCGAGCAGCACCAGGGCGTCCATGCGCGCCTACTCCCCGCCCGCGGGCGGCGGCTCGCGGTCGAACGTGACGACCGGCCGCTCGGCCTGCGATCCGGCGACGATGCGCTCGACGATGAACGCGATCGTGACGACGCCGCCCAGCGGCAGCGGCAGATAGGTGATCCCGACCGACAGGAACGGAAACTCCGCGATCACCTGGTGCCAGGTAACGACGCAGAGCTGGAACCCCCAGATCACCATGAAGAGGCACAGCGCCGCAAGCAGGATGTCCACCAGTCGCGCGACCGCGGGTCGCAGGCGGCCGGGCAACCCATCGGTGAGCATCCGCACCGCG
>JBAVOG010000608.1:0-1553 GCA_049691875.1 Burkholderiales bacterium
GCTTTCACGGCGGCGGTTTCGGGGGGTTCGGCGGCGGCTTCGGTGGGTTCCGAGGCGGCGGGTTCCGTCGGTGAGGCAAGGAGATCGATCATGTTGAACGTCTATCGAACGGTGGTGCTCGCTGCGGCGCTGGTCGTGGCAGGCTGTCAGACGCAGGCACAGATGGTCGCGAGCGATCAGGCTATGGCGAGCCAGGTTGCAGCGCGCCGCGGGCAGTTCGAACTCAACTGTCCGCAGGTGACGACGACCGTTCTTTCGAGCAATGTCCTCCAGCCGCTTTTGTGGGGCGGCCAGGAGCGTGCGGAATACACGATCGGCGTCGCAGGCTGCGATCGGCGCAGCACGTACGTCGTCGTGTGCGCGCTCGACTCGCCGAGCTGTTTCGCCGGGGCGGCGCGATAGCCGCTCCCCGGCGGCATGCTGCCGCAACAAGAGGGAACCAATCGGAGAATCGCCATGGGAGTCTTCACGATGAGACCACGTGAACATTTCTTACCTTCACGACCAATGCGGCGCGATCTGCTCCGGCTGCTCGCCGCGGTTCCGTTGCTCGGCGCGTGCAGCGGTCCGTCACCGTTGCGCGAAGCGGACCTCCGCCCGGTGGCGCCCGACGGTCTTCCGAGCGACTTGCCGGCGCCGATGCTTCGGGTCGGGGATGAGTGGCGCTACGTCATGCGCTCGGAGCTGACCGGCTTGACGACGGATCGCGTGCAGCTCCGGGTCAGCGCAGTCGATGCGGGCGGGTACCAGATCGCCGGGCGCTCGCAGGAGGCGGGGCCCTTCGAGGTGCGCTACGACCGTGATCTCAACATCATCCGGAGCCGGGGCTCGGCATTCCAGCCGCCCTACCCGCGCTTCGCGTTCCCGCTTGCCATCGGCAAGAGCTGGCGCGCCGACGTCACATCGACGCTGCCGGCGGCGGTCAGCGACGGAGCGATTCTGCAGAGCGTGAGCGCGACTGCGCAAGGATGGGAGCGGGTGACGGTCCCGGCAGGCACCTTCACCGCGCTGCGGGTCGTTCTCGCGATCAACTGGCGAAACGTCAATTACGCGTCCGTGTGGGGCAGCAGCGGGGAGACCTTCTGGTACGCCGCCCAGGTGCGCAATGCCGTGCTCCATCATCGCGTCGACTACCCACACGACGGTGCGCAGAGCAACAACATCGTGACCGAGCTCGAGTCGTTCAGCGCCGGCGCTTGACGTATCACCGTTCTCGCGCAAGCGGGCGAGCACCCGTTTGGCACGTCATTCCGTAATCACCACCACGATCGCCGAACCTACGAGTGCGACGCTGAAAAGGAGAATCACGATGCTCGGATTCGAACTGGACTTCTGGGACTACGCGACATTTGCCACGGCTGCACTGGCAGGCGGCGCGGGAATGCTGATCTATATCTGGATCGCCGGCCTGCCGGGACGCATCGCCATTGCGCGCAAGCATCCGGACGCCGAAGCGGTGAAGCTGATGGGGTGGGCCGGGCTGCTGCCGACCATACTGCCGTGGGTGCAGGCGTTCATCTGGGCGTTCAAGCCCACCGACATCGTCGACATCC
>JBAVOG010000609.1:0-14291 GCA_049691875.1 Burkholderiales bacterium
GATCCGGTGCGCGCGCTCGCGCGGTTGAAGAGCGGCGAGGACGCGGCGGGCAAGGTCGCGGCGAAGTGATGATCGTGCAGAGCTGCATTTCTCAAGGTGAAGGGATGGTCGTGCGGAGCCACAGGTCTCGTGGTCAAGCAATGGACGTTCGGAGCAGCATTTCTTTTTCCCCTCCTTTTCAAGGAGGGGTCCGCCCGCAGGGCGGGGGGTGGTTCAGTGGCCTTGGCAAACTCTGTGAACCACCCCGGCCGCTCCGCCGCCACCCCTCCTTGAAAAGGAGGGGAAACAACATGGGCGCCGCGCGTCGTCCGGAGCGTGCGGTTTCTCGTTCGCAGCGTGCCGTGCTTCGTCCGCAGCGTGCTGTTCCTCGTCCGCAGCGCAGCGTGCATCAATTGCAGCGCGCCACTGCGCGCTCGCAGCGAGTTGCGGAATAAGTCATGGGCATCTCCGGACGCATCAGCAGGTTCTTCGTCGGCTCGCAGCTGACGCCGCTCATCGGGCTCGTCGCGGCGCTGCTCGGCATCTTCGCCGTGCTCGTGACGCCGCGCGAGGAGGAGCCGCAGATCAACGTCACCATGGCGAACGTGCTGATTCCGTTCCCGGGCGCTTCGGCGAAGGACGTCGAGTCACTGGTGGCGACGCCGGCCGAGCAGGTGCTCGCGCAGATCACCGGCATCGAGCACATCTATTCGGTCTCCAAGCCCGGCATGGCAGTGCTCACGGTGCAGTTCGAGGTGGGGGAGAACCGCACCGACGCGCTGGTCCGGCTCTATGACACGATCATGTCGAACCGGGACTGGCTGTCGCCGAACCTCGGCGTGGGCGAGCCGCTGATCAAGCCGATGGGCATCGACGACGTGCCGATCGTCACGCTGACGCTGTGGACCGCCGATCCGGAGCGCGGCGCCTATGAACTGCAGCAGGTGGCGCGCGCGGCCGAAGCGGAGCTGAAGCGCGTGCCCGGCACGCGCACCGTCACAACGATCGGTGGGCCGGGGCGCGCAGTGCGCGTGCTGATCGACGCCGAGCGCATGCAGGCCTATCGCATCACCGCCCAGGACGTGCGCGGGGCCCTGCTTGCCGCGAACGTGTCCCTGCCGTCCGGGAGCCTGGTGGCGGGCAATCGCGAGACGCTGATCGAGGCGGGATCGTTCCTCGCCGGGGCAGAGGACGTGCGGCGGCTGGTGGTGGGCGCCTCGGACGGCCGGCCCGTCTTCATCGAGGACATCGCGCGAGTCGTGGACGGCCCGGAACTGCCGACCCAATACGTGCGGCATGGCGCAGGCACGGCAGGACCCGACATGGCCGCTGCGGGCATGGAGTTTCCGGCGGTGACCCTGGCGATCTCGAAGAAGCCCGGCGAGAACGCCGTCGACGTGGCCGACAAGGTGATCCAGCGGATCGATAACCTGAAGGGGAGCGTCATTCCCGAAGGTGTCGAGATCGCGCTCACCCGCAACTACGGTGCCACGGCAAACGACAAGGCGATGAAGCTCATCCAGAAGCTCATCTTCGCCACGCTCTCCGTCGTCGCGCTCGTCTGGGCGGCGCTCGGCCGCCGCGAGGCCATCATCGTCGGCGTGGCGGTGCTGCTCACGCTCGCGGCCACGCTCTTTGCGTCATGGGCATGGGGATTCACGCTGAACCGGGTGTCGCTCTTCGCGCTGATCTTCTCGATCGGAATTCTGGTGGACGACGCGATCGTCGTGGTGGAGAACATCCATCGTCATCACGCGCTGTATCCCGATCAGCCGCTCACGGGGCTCATCCCGAATGCGGTCGACGAGGTCGGCGGGCCGACCATCCTCGCGACGTTCACGGTGATCGCGGCCTTGTTGCCGATGGCGTTCGTGACCGGGTTGATGGGTCCGTACATGAGCCCGATCCCGATCAACGCGAGCATCGGCATGCTGATCTCGCTCGCGATCGCTTTCGTGATCACGCCCTGGCTCGCTGCCAGGCTGCTGCATCGGGAGGCTCACGCGGCGCACGGCGAAGACCGGCTGGGCGTGCGCCTGCGCAATTTCTTCGGACAGGTGATGAAGCCGTTCCTGCGGCGCGATCAGGGCCGCAAGGCGCGCTGGTGGCTGTTCGGCGGAATCATGGTCGCGATCCTCGCCGCAGTCTCGCTCGCAGCGATGAAGCTCGTCGTGCTCAAGATGCTCCCCTTCGACAACAAGTCGGAGTTTCAGGTGGTGGTCGACATGCCCGTCGGTACGCCCGTCGAGGAGACCTCGCGCGTGCTCGGGGAGATGGGCGCCGCGCTCGCGAAGATTCCCGAGGTGACGGACTACCAGATCTATGCCGGCACCGCGGCGCCGATCAATTTCAACGGTCTGGTGCGCCAGTACTATCTGCGTGCCTCGCCCGAGCTCGGCGACATCCAGGTGAACCTGACCGACAAGCACCAGCGCGATCGCAAGAGCCATGAGATCGCGCTCGCCGCGCGGCCGCAGCTCGTCTCGATCGGCGAGAAGTACGGCGCAACCGTCAAGGTGGTCGAGGTGCCGCCGGGTCCGCCGGTGCTCTCACCGATCGTCGCCGAGGTGTACGGACCGGATTACGACGGTCAGCTCGAGACCGCGCAGCGCCTGCGCAAGTTGTTCGCCGAAACACCTGATATCGTGGACGTGGACTCGAGCGTCGAGGAGGACGCGCCGAAGCTCCGCTTCCGCGTCGATCAGCGCAAGGCAGCACTGATGGGCGTGGCACAGCGCGACATCGTCTACACGCTGCGCGCGGCGCTCGCGGGCGACGAGGTGACGCCGCTGCACACCGGCTCGGCCAAGTACGAGGTTCCCGTGAAGCTCTCCCTGCCGCCCGAGAGCCTGTCGCGCGCGGACACGCTGCTCAAGCTCAAGGTGAAGGCGGCCGACGGCATGCTCGTGCCGCTCTCGGAAGTCGTCACCGTGGTGCCGGCGCAGCGCGAGAAGACGATTTATCACAAGAATCTGCTCCCGGTCGCCTACGTGGTGGGAGACATGGTGGGCAGCCTCGACAGCCCGCTCTACGGCATGTTCGCGATGCGCGGCGCCGTGCGGAGCATGGCGGTGCCGCAGGGCGACGGGCTCGCGGAGCGCTTCATCACGCAGCCCGAGGACCCTTACGCGGGCTATGCCATCAAGTGGGACGGCGAGTGGCAGGTCACCTACGAAACCTTCCGCGACATGGGCATTGCCTACGCGGTGGGCCTGATCCTCATCTACCTGCTGGTGGTGGCGCAGTTCTCGTCCTACAAGGCGCCGCTGGTCATCATGGCGCCCATCCCGCTCACCATCATCGGCGTGATGCCCGGCCACGCGCTGCTCGGCGCGCAGTTCACCGCGACGTCGATGATCGGAATGATCGCGCTCGCCGGGATCATCGTGCGGAACTCGATCCTGCTGGTGGATTTCATCAATCTGCAGGTCGAGGAGGGCGTCGAATTCCAGAAGGCGGTCGTCGACGCGGCCGCGACGCGCGCGAAACCCATCGTTCTCACGGGACTTGCGGCGATGCTCGGCGCTTTCTTCATCCTCGACGATCCAATCTTCAACGGACTCGCCGTGTCGCTCATCTTCGGAATCCTGGTGTCGACGGTTCTGACGCTGGTGGTGATCCCGGTGCTGTACTACGCTGGATACTGGCGAGCGATCGAGGCGCGCAAGAATGCCGCGGCGGCGCCCGCCGAACCTGGCACACCGGCTCAGGCTTAAAAGCCGCGCGAAGCACACGATCCCCATGCAGGGAAAAACGTTCCGGATCGCGATTGCAGGAATCGCGTTCGTCGTCACGGTCGGACTGGCAGCCTACTGGGCGCTATTGCGACCAGTCTCTGTCGCCACTGTGCTCGCGGTCGACTCCGTGGTGCCCGTCCGCGTGACAGGGCCCGGAACCGTCCAGGCGCGCATCCCGGTCACGCTGAGCGCGCGTATCACGGCGACCGTCGTCGAGCTTCACGCCGACCAGGGGAGCGCGGTGCGCAAGGGGGATCTCCTCGCCACGCTCGACGACCGCGAGCTCGCCGCCAAGCGCTCCGCTGCCAGCCAGTCGCAGGAAACGGTCCGGCGCAACATCGAGGCTTCCGAGGCGGCGGTCGCGAAGGCGCGCGCGGATCTCGAGCTTGCGCGCGCGAAGTACCGCCGCGACCAGGAGCTCTTCGAGGTCGGGTACATCTCGCGTGCGGCGCTGGACAGCTCGATCGCGGGCCTGCGCGCCGCGGATGCGGGCTTGGACAATGCCGAGGCGATGCTCGCCGCGCGCCGCAGCGAGGGGCGTGGTGTCGACCAGGAGTCGCGCTACGCCGAGACCGTACTCTCCCATACGCGGATCGTCGCCCCCATGGACGCAATCGTGATCCAGCGCCTGATCGAGGTTGGCACAACGGTGGTGCCGGGCACGCCCATCTTCAAACTCGTCGATCCGGCCACGGTATGGGTGACTGCGCGCATCGACGAGTCGGTGGTAGGGCGCCTCGCGCCGGGGCTTCCGGCGCAGATCCGCCTCAGAACCGGCGAGGACGTCGCGGGCAAGGTCGCCCGGATCGCGCATCAGGCGGACGCGGCGACGCGCGAGCTGGAGGTGGATGTCGCATTCGACGCACCGCTCGCACGATTCGCGATCGACCAGGAGGCGCAAGTCAGCATCCAGGCGGGCGAAGAGCGGGGCGTCGTCGTGCCGGTCGGCGCGTTGCTGAACGCAAAGGGCGGGCAGACAGTGCTCGTGTTGCGGGACGGGCACGCCGTGAGTCAGACCGTGCAGACCGGGGCCAGCGACGGAAAGCGTGTCGTCGTGCGGGGCGGCATCGCGGTGGGTGAACCCGTCCTCGTCAAGCCGCAGGGTGTGAAGCCCGGGATGCGCGTGCGGGCCGCCGATTGAGGAATGCGACGGCTTCGCGGCCGATTGCGCACAGATGAGCATCGGCTGACCCATGGATCTCGCTATCAAGGATATTCGGCGACATGTCGGCAAGTTCGTCGCAACGATCGTCGGCGTGGGACTGCTCCTGTCCATCGTCCTGGTGATGAACGGGATCTATCAGGGCAACATCGCCGACGGCGTGTGGCTCATCGAGAACACTGCGACCGATCTCTGGGTCGTGGAGCGCGGCCGGGGCGGTCCGTTCAACGAATCGTCGCGCATTCCCGCCGACGCGTACAAGAGCGTCGCCGCAACATCCGGCGTAGCGACCGCCAGTCCGTTCGTCGCGTACTCCGCGCAGCGCGAGATCGGTGGCGCGGACCAGCAGTTCACGATTCTCGGCTACGACGTGTTTGGCGGGCTGGGCGGTCCGGGCCGGATCGTGCGCGGGCGCACGATCCGCGCGGCGCATTACGAAATGGTCGCCGACGCGAAGCTCGGCCTCGAGCTGGGTGCAAAGGTACGCCTGGGTACGCACGAATACACGGTGGTTGGCGTCACGCAGGCTGCAGTCGACTCCGGCGGGAATCCCCTCGTGTATCTCTCGCTTCCGGACGCGCAGGACGTGCAGTTCCAGCAGGACAACCAGGCACTGCACGCCTCGCGCGCCGCGAACCTGAAGCGGCTCGAGCAGGCCGGCTACTCGTCCGAGCAGGCGGCGCGCCTGCTCCCGCTGATCTCGGGCGCGAGCGACACGGTCAACGCGGTGCTCGTGCGCATCCAGCCCGGCGCGAATCGCGAGGAAGTGCGTCGCAATATCCGCGACTGGCTGTACTTCAACGTCTTCACCACCGACGAGGAGCGCGCCCTCATGCTGGAGGGACGACTCGCCCGGATGTCGGGCGTGCTCGGACTGTTCCGCGCGCTGCTCGTCATCGTGTCGATCGTGATCATCGCGCTCATCGTGTATGTGCTCACGATCGAAAAGATCAGGTCGATCGCGACCTTGAAGCTGATCGGCGCACCGAACCGGGTGATCGTGCGCCTGATCATGGAGCAGTCGCTTGCGCTCACGCTCGCGAGCTTCGCGTTCGCCTACGTGCTGGCAGCACTCATCGAGCCGCGATTCCCACGCACGCTGGTGTTCCTCCCCCGGGAGACTGCGGTGACGTTCGTCGTGATGCTCGCGGGCGGCGTGGTCGCGAGCCTGCTGGCGGTCTGGCACGCGCTACGCACGCCGCCGCAGCTCGCACTGGGAGGCTGACAGTGGCGGTGCTCGACGTCCAGGGCGTGTCCAAGACCTTCGGCAGCGGGGAGCTCGCGGTCCACGCGCTCAAGCCGGCCACGTTCAGTGTTGCCGCGGGGGAGCTCGCGGCGCTCCTCGGTCCGAGCGGATCGGGCAAGAGCACGCTGCTGCTCTCGATCAGCCTGATCCTCGAGCCGAGCACCGGGCGCATCGCGATGAACGGGCAGGAGGTCTACAACCACGGCTGGACCGGCATCGACGTGCGGCGCTTCCGCCGCGAGAACATCGGCTTCATCTTTCAGGCCCACAACCTGATCCCCTTCCTCACGGCGCAGGAGAACGTCGCGCTGCCCATGGATCTCAATGGTGTGCCACGGCGCGAGGCGGCGCGCCGCGCGCGCGAGCTGCTCGATTACCTGGAGATCGGGCGCCGCGCGGCATCGTTGCCGGCGAATCTTTCCGGAGGCGAGCAACAGCGCGTTGCGATCGGCCGTGCCCTGGCGAACGAGCCGCCGCTGGTGCTCGCCGACGAGCCCACCGCCGCGCTCGATACCGAACGGGGCACCAAGGTGATGGCGCTGTTCCGGAAGATCGCGCGCGAGCGCAACGCGGCGGTGATCACCGTGACTCACGATCGGCGCATGATCGAGGGATTCGATACGGTCTATTATCTGAACGACGGAACGCTCACGCGGAACTGATGAGGGCCGAAGCAGAAGGAGTGGTTGAGGTTATTTTTCCCCTCCTTTTCAAGGAGGGGAAATAGATCTAGAACATCCCCTCCTTTTCAAGGAGGGGTGGCGCGAAGCGCCGGGGTGGTTCCAGCGCGTGCGAAGCTCTGCTACGCCATCTCAGCCGCGTCCGCAGGCTCAGCGTCCTTCGAGAACACCTCGCTGCCTTGGTCATCGACCACGCGCACGCCTACCGGGATGCCGTTTCGCACGCTCTCGGTGACGATGCAGAAATCTTCGAACTGCTGCAGGCACCGGTCGAAGTGCTTGATGTCACCGGCAGTGTCCGCGAGGTGGATGGTCACGTCGAGTCGACCGATCCGGAGACGTCCGCGGTCGTTACGCTCCAGGTTGCCAGTGACCTGGGCGCGCAGCGTCCCCGGACTCTGGTGAAACTTGCGCATGCAGAAGAGCAAGCTCGAGGACAGGCAGTTCGCGACCGCGGCGGCGATGAGCCGGGCGGCGTTGGGACCCGCGGCGCGCCCGAGTGGCGGGGGCTCATCGAGCAGAAGTTCGGGAACGTCCGGCCAGTCGAACTTGACGCGGAATTCATAATCTGCGAGCTGCTCGAGTTCGAGCGTGAAGGAAGATGATTCATTCATGGCGATTGCTCCATTGTTCCTGATTCAAGTCTGCGACCGTGCGTAACCGGAGTCTGTGACCGAGGTTCCAGAGGGAGGGGCACGACGGGACAGCGTTTGACCTATGTCAAGCCCGGCGGCAGAGAGTCCCGTTTAATCGGGACATGGTCCCGCGCTGGAGCGAGCGGCGTGGCCAGGGACCAATGAGAAACCAGAAACCAGAAACCAGACAGGTGGAGACATGACCCTGCTCGAATTCGCGCGCGGCCCGGGGCTCTGGGCAGCGCTCGCCATTTTCATTGTGGGCTCCATCTGGCGGGTGGCGGGCATCCTGCGCCGACCCTTGAAGCCCGATCACTCCGAGGCGCGCAGCACGGCCACGACGCGCGGCGCGCTCGCGCTGATCATCCGGCGCATGTGGTATCCGAAGACGTTCCGCAAGCGCACGCTGGTCGAGACTCTGAACGCATACGGCTATCACATCGGGCTCGCGATCGTCTTCTTCGGTTTTCTGCCGCACATTCACTTCATCGAGCGGCTGACCGGCCTC
Source organism: Burkholderiales bacterium (assembly GCA_049691875.1). Classification (GTDB taxonomy): domain Bacteria; phylum Pseudomonadota; class Gammaproteobacteria; order Burkholderiales; family SG8-39; genus JAABRB01. Next base: position 7,948 of record JBAVOG010000609.1, read on the forward strand.
AGGTGGCCCGCGGTGCCGGGCTGGCTCTTCGTGGCGGGCGTGGCCTTCACGTTCGTCGGCCTCTTCTACGCGCTGATGAATCGGCTGTCCGCGCCGGTGCTGCGCATGCTCTCGAACTTCGATGACTACTTCAGCTGGTTCGTCACGCTGCTGCCGATGCTGACGGGCATGGCGGTGATCAGCCTGCCGTTCGATTCGGCATACTCGGCGGTGCCCGCGAACCCGGTTCCGGTGGCGATCCACCTGCTGTCGCTCGAACTCCTGCTGGTGTGGATGCCGTTCGGCAAGCTTTCGCACGCCTTCCTGGTGTTCCTGTCGCGCGGCTACACGGGCGCCGCGTTCACGCGCAAGGGGGCCGAGCTATGAGCGACGCCGATACGCTTCATCCGATCGACCTCGAAGCGAAGCGCTTCTCCATCAAGCGGCCCGAGGTCCGGCACGACAAGCAGGGCGAGCGTCCCGACGCGGAGCGGCTCGAGGCTGCCATGAAGGCGTTCGTCAAGGACTTCGGCCGCCCGGCTGCGGCCTACATGGAGTCGTGCATACACTGCGGTCACTGCGCCGAGGCCTGCCACTTCTACGTGCAGACGGAGGATCCGAAGTACACCCCGATCTGGAAGCTCGAGCCGTTCAAGCAGGCGTACAAGCGCGAAGCGGGCCCTTTTTCCTGGTTCTACCGCGCGCTGAATCTGAAACGCGCGGTGACCGTCGAAGAGCTGGAGGAATGGCAGCACCTCCTCTACGATTCGTGCACCGTGTGCGGACGCTGCTCGATGATCTGCCCGATGGGCATCGACATCGCCTCGCTCGTCAGCCAGGCGCGGCATGCCATGTTCGCGGCGGGGCTGGTGCCCCACGAGCTGTGGGCGGTCGCCGAGCGGGGCGAGCGCGAGGGCAGTCCACTCGGCGCCACGCCGAAGGTCTTCGCGGACCGCCTCGAGTGGCTGGCGGACGACTACGAGGTCGAGATGCCGCTCGACAAGCCCGGGGCCGACATCCTGGTCACTTTCTCGTCGATCGAAATCATGAAGTATCCGGAGTCGCTCGTCGCCACGGCACGCATCCTCAATCACGCGGGCTATTCCTGGACCTTGTCGAGCAAAGGCTACGAGGCGACCAATTTCGGCCTGCTGTCGGGCAACGCCGACTGGCAGCGCGACATGAGCATGAAGGTTATCGACGCGGCGCTGGCTTGCAAGGCCAAGACGCTCGTGCTGCCAGAGTGCGGACACGCCTACACGGCGCTCCGCTGGATGGGCGCAAACCTGTACGGGAAGCCGTTGCCGTTCCGGGTTCTGCACATCTCCGAGCTGCTCGCGGAGGGCGTGCAGAGCGGTAAGATCCGCGTCAAGAAGGTCGCGAAGTCGACGACGTTCCACGATCCCTGCCAGGTCTCGCGTCGCGGCGGCGCGGTGAACGCGCCCCGCGTTGTCCTCGGGGCGCTCGGCGTCGAGCTGCGCGAGACGGCCGACCACGGGAGCTTGAACTGGTGCTGCGGCGGCGGCGGGGGCGTGGTGACCATTCACCGGGCCGACGAGCTCCGCTACAAGGCGTTCGAGATCAAGATGCGGCAGATCGACGCGACCGGCGCAGAGCTGGCGGTCACGAGCTGCGCAAATTGCCGGCAGACGTTCGACGATGGCCAGGCCCACTTCCAGTGGGACCGCAAGATGGGCAGCCTGCTCGAGCTCGTCGCGGACAATCTTCAGTAGTAGCGGCAGCGTGAGGGAATCGAGGGCGGCCCGATCGTGTCACCAAAGTCACACATGAGTCACTGAGTGCTTGTTCAGCATTTTCCCGGGTGCTAAAATGCCACCGTCATTCGGGGAATGCGAATGAGGTAGCAAACTGCAAAGTTGATCCGAAGAATCATCTGAGCAGATTGCGAGTTCCTCCGGCAGAGCCTTACTCCTCCTCCTCCTGGGCTCTGCCTTTCCCCCCGCGCACGTACACGCGTGCGCGGGTTTTTTCTCCCAGCGGTATCCCAGGTCCGCTGCGCCTCGCGTGGCGCGAACTTCTCCCCGCCCGACTCGTCTAAACTGCGCGGCAGATGCCGGGCCCGGGTCGGCCGGTTACGGAGGAGGGAACGATGAAATCCTGGCACATCTCGAGCGCTCTGACGCTGACGCTGATTACAGCGCTTGCAACGCCGCTCGCCGGGGCGCAGAACGCCGCGCCCAACGCCATCGAGATTCCGCCGTGGTTCGCCAAGACCTTCCTCGATTTTCGCGAGGACATCGCCGACGCGGCCAGACAGGGCAAGCGTCTCATGGTGTACTTCCATCAGGACGGTTGTCCGTACTGCGCGAAGCTGGTCACCACGAACTTCACCCAGAAGCCGATCGTGGACAAGATGCACAAAGGCATCGTCGCGGTCGAGATCAACATGTGGGGCGACCGCGAGACGACCTGGCTCGACGGCAAGCCGCGCCCCGAAAAGGATCTGGCGGCGCTCCTCAAGGTCCAGTTCACGCCGAGCGTGCTCTTCTTCGACGAGAAGGGCGACGTGATCGTGCGGCTGAACGGCTACTATCCGCCGCATCGCTTCGAGGCGGTGCTCGATTACGTCGTCGGCCGGAAGGAAAGCCAGGTTCGATTCGCCGAGTACATGAAGACCGCGGTGAAGGAGTCTGCGAGCGCGGAGCTTCACGACCAGCCCTTTTTCATGAAGGAGCCGCTCGATCTGCGGCGCAAGCCCGGCGGCAAGCCGCTTGCGGTCATATTCGAGACGCCCTATTGCGCCGCCTGCGACGAGATGCACCGCGAGGCATTCAACCGCCGGGAAATGCTCGCGCAAGTGGTGAAGTTCGACGTCGCGCGCGTGATGGTCGGCGGGCGGAGCGAGTTGACGGCTCCCGATGGGATGAGGCTCAACGCGGAAGTGTGGGCGCGCGAGCTCAAGGTCGCCTATACGCCGAGCGTCGTCTTCTTCGACGACCGCGGCCGGGAGGTGTTCCGGATCGAGGCGTACCTGCGGCCTTTCCACTTCACGGGATCGTTCGACTACGTCGCGAGCGGCGGCTACAAGGAGGAGCCTTCGTTCCAACGGTTCCTGCAGGGCAAGGCCAAGAAGATCCAGGACGCCGGGGGGACGGTCGAGCTCTGGAAGTGAATAGTGATGACTGAGTTGTAAGGGATGACGTCGTACCACCCCGCCGGCTTCGCCGGCACCCCTCCTTGAAAAGGAGGGGATGGTTTAAAGCTCTTTCCCCTCCTCGTTGAGGAGGGGTGGACGCGTAGCGAACGGGGTGGTCCACGACCTTGATCGAAGCCCCAACCACCCCGCTGGCTTCGCCGGCACCCCTCCTTGGAAAGGAAGGGATGGTTGAATGCACATTCCCCTCCTCCTTGAGGAGGGGTGGACGCGTAGCGGACGGGGTGGTTATCCGCGTCTTCTCACTTTCTCCCGATCTTCTCGAAATCCCGATACAACAACGAGAAGTCTTCGTCGAGCATCCCCATTCCCGCGGCGCGCTCGAGATAGCCGAGCGCGGCCGCGCCGATCGCGGGATTCACGCCGAGGCGCCGGCCCATCGCGACCGCCATCTTCACGTCCTTGCGCAAGTTGTAGATCCGCGAGCGTGCGTCCCACTTTCGCGAAAGGATGTGCCGTGGAAAGCGGACCTGGCTGGCGTAACTACGCGCGTTGGAGACGTTGAAGACTTCGATCGTGTCGGCGAGCCGGATGCCGGCGCGCTCGGCCATGCGTCCGCCCTCGCAGGTCGCGAGGAAGACCGCATGACAGACCATGTTGTGGACGAGCTTGAGCGTGTGCCCCGCGCCGCTCGGTCCCAGGAAGAACGTGTTCTCCGCAATGGGCCGAAGGTAGCGGCGCGTACTCGAATACGATGCGCGGTCGCCGCCGATCATCAACGTGAGCGTGCCGGCGTCGGCACCGGTCGCGCCGCCGCTCATCCCCGCGTCGAGATAGGCGATGCCCTTGGCCGCTGCACGCTTCGCGAGCTTCCGCGTGCGGGCGGGATCCGAGCTCGTGAGGTCGTAGAGGACCAACCCGCGTCGCGCGTTTGCCAGCACGCCATGCCTGCCGTTCAGGCACTGCGCAATCTCCGTAGATCCCGGTACGACGAAGAAGATCACCGCGCAGTCCCGCGCCATCTCGCCGGGGGTCGCGATCGATACGCCCTTGATCGCTGCGAAGCGGGCACGCGCGGCCGGTGAGACATCCCAGACCGCGACGGATCGCAGCGACTTGGCGAGGTTCAGGGCGATGCCGCGGCCCATGTTTCCGAGCCCGACCACGCCGACTTTGGCTCGACGCGTGCGCGATGGCCGGCTCACTTCACCACGATCTTGTAGTCGAGCGTCGGGTTGAGCGGGCACGAGTACAGGTACTCACCGATTTCCAGGAAGACCTCGTAATCCCTGGTCGTCCCGATCGTCAACCCTCCGCCCGAGACGCTCGGCAGGCTGAGCCGGTTCAATACGCCATCGCCCCGCAGCCAGAATCCGACCTTGTAGGGCACGCTGCGATTGGTGACCCGGAAAACGTGCTTGCCCGGCTTGAGCTTGATGGTCTTCGCGGCGTCGAGGCGTGCAGTTCGGGATTCGGCGTTGATTGCCTCGCAGTCCGCCTTCTCCGTGGACCTGTAGCCATGGTTCTTCCCGTGTTCGGACTCCAGGAACTGGCACGGAACCTGGGTGAGTTCGACGATCGTGGGCTCGGCAGCCACCACCCACCCTGTCGGAGCCGACAGCCACGTTGCCAGTGCTACCGCGATGCTTGCCTTGACGAATGAACGGTGTCTCATGCGGGTCTCTCTTCCGGAGATTGCAACTTTCCAGGAGATCTGCGACCCGATGGTCCGCCGCGCGGCGGGCGATTGCAATCCGGCGGACCCCTCGATACGACCATTTCCGCTGCACTGCAACAGCATGAATGATTGCAGCCAGGCCTTGTAAAGCACCCGCTTCGCCCCTATCATTAGCACTCGTCCACCGCGAGTGCTAGCAATGCACCCGCGCCAGGATTCAACTGGCCGCTCCGGACTCTCCGGGGTTAGTGCTTACTTACATGATCGAAGGAGAATTTCACTATGAAAATCCGCCCCTTGCATGACCGCGTGATCGTCAAGCGGCTCGAGGAAGAGCGCAAGACGGCAAGCGGCATCGTGATCCCCGACACCGCCGGTGAGAAGCCCGACCAGGGCGAAGTTCTGGCCGTGGGCAAAGGCAAAGTCAACGACGAAGGCAAGGTCCGACCCCTCGACGTGAAGGTCGGCAATCGCGTGCTCTTCGGCAAGTACTCCGGCCAGACCGTCAAGGTCGAGGGCGAAGAGGTGCTGGTGATGCGCGAAGAAGACATCATGGGAATCATCGAGTAAGCCGGAATCTTCCACGATTCGGTTCAATCCAAATTCTAGGAGTTCGCAATGCCTGCTAAAGACGTACGTTTCCACGAGGATGCCCGGCACCGCATGCTGGCGGGTGTCAACATTCTCGCCAATGCCGTGAAGGCGACCCTCGGCCCGAAGGGCCGCAACGTGGTCCTCGAGCGCTCGTTCGGCGCCCCCACCGTCACCAAGGACGGCGTGTCGGTGGCGAAGGAAGTCGAGCTGAAGGACAAGTTCGAGAACATGGGCGCGCAGATGGTCAAGGAAGTCGCTTCCAAGACCTCGGACGTCGCCGGTGACGGCACCACGACCGCTACGGTTCTCGCCCAGGCCATCGTTCGCGAAGGCATGAAGTTCGTCGCCGCCGGAATGAACCCGATGGACCTCAAGCGCGGCATCGACAAGGCGGTGACCGCGGTGGTCGAGGAGATGAAGAAGCTCTCCAAGCCCTGCACCACCTCCAAGGAAATCGCCCAGGTGGGCTCGATTTCCGCGAACGCGGACGAGGAGATCGGCAAGATCATCTCCGACGCGATGGACAAGGTCGGCAAGGAAGGCGTGATCACGGTCGAGGACGGCAAGAGCCTGGAGAGCGAGCTCGAAGTCGTCGAAGGCATGCAGTTCGACCGCGGCTACATCTCGCCGTACTTCATCAACAACCCCGACAAGCAGCAGGCGATCCTCGAGGATCCCTACATCCTGCTGCACGACAAGAAGGTGTCCAACATCCGCGATCTCCTGCCGATCCTCGAGCAAGTTGCGAAGGCCGGCAAGCCGCTGCTGCTGATCACCGAAGACGTGGAAGGCGAAGCGCTTGCCACCCTGGTGGTGAACAACATTCGCGGAATCCTGAAGACCGCCGCGGTGAAGGCACCGGGCTTCGGCGATCGCCGCAAGGCCATGCTGGAGGACATCGCCGTTCTTTCCGGCGGCACCGTGATCGCGGAAGAAGTGGGGCTCACGCTCGAGAAGGCCACGCTGAAGGATCTGGGC
>JBAVOG010000610.1:0-4434 GCA_049691875.1 Burkholderiales bacterium
AGCCTGATGGATGCTCTCGATACCAACCTCGCCGCGCGTCGCGCCCGTGTCGACGCATATCACGGGTTGCTCGGATCGGAGCCCGGGCTATTTCTGCTGCCTCACAAGGAAGGCTCTGCGTGCTTGACCCAGCTCATTAGATTGGCCGGCGGCGAGCAGGTGGTGCTCAAGGCCCTGCGGATGCTGCACGCGGCGGGATACGAAGTGGGGCGAAGCTTCGAGCCACTTCACCTCCAAGCTCGATACTCACAGTATGCCCGCGTCCCAATGCCGTGCGCGGAGGCCGTCTGGGGCTCACTCGTTGAATTACCCTGCGAGCCAAGCGTTAGACTTAGAGATATTCGAAGTATCGCCGAGCTCGTCCGCGCGGCCGTGAGAGCGAGCCAACCTACACGCGGCCGCAATGCCCTTGAAGATACTCGAGAAAATCGGTCGAATTCCTGAGATTTATGCTCAGGAGCGCCTGGCTGGGCTCACACGCGCCCTTGCCGGATGCATCTACGAGCACACTGAGTTCGTGGGTGCGCAGCGCGATCTTGGCTCGCCGCCGCTGCCGGCTCGATGCGCCCTGGCATTCGAATTGCGTTTGGTTGACGATTCGTTGTTCGAGCGCTTTCGAACAATGCCCGCGCCGTTTCCACGTCACTTCGAGTACCGAGCCGTATACGGGATGCGGCGTTGCTACGCGGCTTGGGTAGGAGACGAGATCGGCTGTCTCATGTGGCCGGTATTTCAGGCCGACAACGAAACGATGGTAACCCGCTGGCGTTACTTGTGGCCCGACGAGGCTCGACTTGCCAGCATCTGGGCGTCGCCCAAGTTTCGCGGAACGGGTCTAATGGATGCGTGTTATGCACGCTTCGAGGCAATTTTTAGCGGGGCCGGTTTTCGATACTTCTACACGTTCACCTGGATTGGAAACCACTCGTCGCGGAGAATGTCCACAAGGCGCGGATTGCACGAAGTCGGCTCGGTCCATCGCTACTCGTTCCGCTGGCAGCGGGAGGGACGTGGACTCTATATTCGACGACCCATTCCCCGTCAACCGTTAGAGCCAACCCATCCGGGTGGCGACATGGATCTTCCGGAAATCATAACCTAGTGTCCCGAGTCAGGGATCTCGAACAAGATCTCGGGCGGACCTCCCTGTCAATGCTCGACGAGTACGCCGAAGGCAATCGAAAACCGCATCCGGCGCCCAGCCGAGACGAAAATCAAGTGCCCAAGCCCACCACGACCCTCCGTAGCCTCGCGATCCTGTCCCTGATGGGGCTCAGCACCTTTTCGCCGGACCGACAAGGCACAGGCTTTGTCCCGAGCCGCTGCTTGAATCGGTAGATTCCATGAAGGGGATCTTGCTCGTCCGCCGCAGTAGCGGGGACGCCGCCTCGGTTTAGCACCCGAAAGCCTTCTTCCTTGAACGTCGTCACGGCGAACCAGAACAGACCGCTCTGAGCACTGAGCTTATAGCCGGCCTCGTTGCTGCCACTGAAGATCGAATAAGCCTTGCGCGCGAACGTCGCGTAGAGAACGGCTGCAATGACCGCGCCGCCCTGCTTCGCGAGCAGGAGGCGTGCTGCCCCGGGTGCGATGAGTGCTTCAAAAAGCTTCCCGTAATAGCCCGAATCGGAGGGCAAGGTGAATCCCTGATTCCGCTCGGCGCGCCGCTCGAGCGCGGTCTCTCGTACAGCGCCAAGTGCATCGGTCGCTTCCGCGCCAGCGGTCCATTCGTACTCCACGTTGGCCTGCGTGAGCTTCCGGATGCGGTCCCGCTGATCCTTCTTTATCGCCTTCCAGAGCGCCTCGGAATCCGTGGAGAGATCCACCTCGAACTCGATTCGGTCCGTGGTAACGTAGTCGGGAACATTTTGCAGGAGCCCGCTCCCGCCGGAAAAATTCGAGTTGATCCTGATGCGTGCACATCCTAGCCGACGCGCAATCCGCTCGCTCTCCATAACGAGCGCTTCACACACATGCGGTTCGGGCGCGCCGGCGACCGGATGGGACGGCAGCTCGAATCCACGAAGCAGGCGGCCAAGCACCGGATACCGCGACTGCCGGTACAGCCCGAGGGCCGCGCCCGCCGGGCGGCCGCGCTCATCCTTTGCACAGATGAAGACGGGGCGGGTTCCTTGCACCTGACGTTGAAGCTCAGCCCAGTGCGAGCTGTGAAAGACTGTGCCATCCAGGTCGGCGACGAAGTCGTCCCAGCCTTCAGGGGGAGTTTCGCGAAAGGTCTCGAAGCGTAGGGACATCTGGCCATTCTTCCGGAGCCTGATATTGTAGTTTGTGGAGTCCGTGCGCCGGGTTCTTATCGTCAGCTAGTGGACTGTAACGATTGATTCGGGAGTGATTCGTCGCGATGGATCGAAGTACTTCCACTTCACGGGTTTGGGCTGCTTGTTGTATTGGCGGATATAGCGCATGAGCTTTCTCTTCAGATCTGGCACCGAGGTAAAGACCCCGCGAGCGACCACGTCGCGCTCGATCTTGGCGAACCACAGTTCGACTTGGTTGAGCCACGACGAGTACGTCGGGGTCAAGTGCATATGAACGTTGGGATGTTCAACGAGGAACTTGTCCACCCGCTTGGTTTTGTGCGCCGAGAGGTTGTCGGCGATGACGTGGATCTCTTTGCCCTTGGGCTGGTTGGCGACAATGTCGGTCAGGAAGGCGACGAACTCGGCCGAGGTATGGCGCTCGGCAGTCTTACCCAGGACCTCTCCGGTCTTGGTGTTGAACGCCGCGTAGAGGGACAACGTGCCGTGTCTGAAGTATTCGAAGGCGCGGCGCTCGGCTCGCCCCGGCGAGAGCGGCAGCACCGGGCCCTTGCGATCGAGTGCTTGGATGGCCGTCTTCTCGTCCACGCTGAACACCGCCGCATGCTGCGGCGGGTTCAGGTACAGGCCGATCACCTCGGCCGCCTTGACCTCGAAGTCCGGGTCGTTGGAGGCGAGATAGCCTTCCAGCCGGTGCGGCTTGATCCCGTGCTTGGCCCAGATGCGGCTGACCGTCATGTGCGAGATGTCGCCCAGTTCGCGAGCCAGCTTGCGAGACGACCAGTGCGTCGATCCGTCGGCACGCTTGTGTTTGGTCGTCCACGCCAACACGCGCGCCTCGATCCGATCGGTCACCTTGTAGCGCTCGCGCCCAGGGTAGCGGGCGAACAGCCCGGCAAGTCGGTCAGCCGCGAAGCGCTTGCTCCAGCGATCGATGTAGCTGTCGCTGCAGTCGAGCTTGGCTCGGATCTCGGCCCAGGTCAGTCCGTCGGCAAGCAACAGGATCAGGCGAGCGTGCCGCGCCGCGTCGGCTCGACCGTTCCTCGCACCCGCTTGCCGTTGGAGTTCCACGCGTTCGCTCTTGGTCAGTTTCATCACGCCCTCCACAGGCATGATGATACTACCTATTTAAGTGTTACAGTTCACTAGCTTGTCTAAAATGAAAAATGCCCTGATAGCGTCATCGCAAGCCTGCCATGATCTTTCGGGCGTCGTGGACGAGATTCCGGCAGCAATGGCGCATGCCAACCCGGAGTCCGATCCGTTTGACGAACGGACCGGGCCGAATCTCGGCTTCGGCCCAGACCTGCAGAAGTTGGAATAGCATCGACCACCGCAACGCGAATGCGACTTCGTAGCCGCTGTCGAGCCCGTAGCCGCCGCAGAACGCTTCGAGGAGTCGCTGGCGAGCCAGGCGAAGGCGCAGAAACCTCGGATGCAGGAGCAGGAGCGACAGGTGATTCAGAAACGACGCAAGGTCGTGCACGACGACGTTTTCGAACGAGGCATTCACGTCGATCCCTACGATACCATCCGGGGCGACGAGCAGATTGTCGAGCTTGAAATCTCCATGGATCCAGCTCCTCGGAAGAAATGCGCGGGCCGCGTCCATGGCGCTCGCCCGCAAGAAATCCACCGCCTCGCAAAAAATCCCGTCGCGAACCGATGTTTCATGCAGCATTTCTTCTACCTGGCCCAGCTTGCCCTGAACGTCCAATGGGCCGCCAGTCAGGGTGCGCGCCCCATGAAACGCGGCAAGCCACTCCCCGGCCAGCATGCTGACACGCTCGGCACGTCCAAGGGAAAGCGGATGCCGGGTCAGTGCCTGGGTCATCGAATCACCATCGATCCATGCAGTGACCAGTTCGGCCGACGACTCGCGGAGCTCGATCGGCTCCGGGACGGAGAAGCGCCCGCTTCCCATCGCGTCTGATACGCGCCGCAGGGCGTCGAATTGCCGTGTCGCGGCATTCGGCGCGGGCAGGCCGGTGCCGGGATCTATACATGTCTTCACTGCGTACAGGCGGTCTGAGCGTAAGTCGCGGGCCTTGCGGATGCGCGAATTCCTTCGTGTCGCAACCGGACCGTCCGGGAGCAGGTGCAGGCTTTGCGTCTGTGCGGGACCGGTGGGCTCCCGGAGTGTCTCGAGGAGGTC
>JBAVOG010000611.1:0-5320 GCA_049691875.1 Burkholderiales bacterium
CACTTGCCGCCGTCCCATTGCTGGAATTTCACCTGGCCGCCGCCTTCATGGTCGAAGCAGCTCGTCTTGAGCGGCTGCATGAAGCCGGTCGCGCCCATGGCCTTCAGGCGCGCCGCGTCGATGTTCAGGTGTTCCAGCGCCCACTGGATCTGCTCGCCGGTCATCGGCTTGCCCTTGCCGAAATGCTCCTGGGCAGTGCGAATGGCTTCGGCGGTGACGATGCCCAGAACCACGCCCCGGTTGTAGTAAATGGTGCCGATGCGACCCTTGTCCTCCATCTCGCCCTTGCCCTTGGCGTACACGTAATTCAGGATGTCCTGGATGACCGGGTAGTTGCGACCGCTGACGTTGAAACCGGCGGCGATGTAGCCTTTCGCAGCGGCGCCTGCGGGTAGGGTGTCCTCTTCCGCGCCCGCCCACCACACGCCGACGATGCGATCCCGCGGGAAACCGACTCTTGCTGCGGTCTTGAGCGCGGTCGGATTCATCACGCCGAATCCGCGCAGGATCACCCAGTCGGGCTTGATCTGCCGGATCTGCAGCCACTGCGCCTGCTGCTCGTTTCCGGGATGGGCCACCGGGATGTGGATGACCTGGAAGCCATACCGCTTCGCCTGCGCCTCGAGCACCGGGATGGTTTCTTTCCCGTAAGCGGAGTCGTGGTAGAGGTTCACGATTTTCTTGCCGCGCAGCTTGTCCATCCCGCCTTCCTTAATGCCCATGAACCGGATCTTGGCGGTGTTCTGGCTCCAGTAGTTCGTGATGAGCGGGAAGACATACGGGAACACCCGGCCATCGGAAGAGTCCGTGCGCCCGTAACCGATTGACACGATTGGAATCTTGTCCGCCGTGCCCTTGTCGATGAGCGCGTAAGTGATGCCGGTCGAAGCGGCATGGAGGAGCGTCGCGCCGGTCGGGCCCTTGCCCTTCGAGCGCTCGTAGCACTCGATGCCGCGCGCGGTGTTGTACTCGGTCTCACATTTTTCCCAGGTGATCTTCACTCCGTTGATGCCGCCGTCGCGGTCGTTCAGCATCGTGAAATAGTCGATCATCCCGCCGGCGATGCCGACCCCGCTGGACGCGTACGGTCCGACCCAGAAGAAATTCACGGGAACGAATTGCTCTTTCGCCTGCGCCTGCGCCAGCCCGGCAGTGAGCACCATTGCAGCGGTCGCGAGCAGCGTGGTCGCAATATGCGAAATTTTTCTTTCTGAGTAGATCGGCATGCTGGCCTCTTCGCTTGATGTTCGGTGTGGTGTATAGGTGATCGGTGGAGCGCGTATGCATTTTCCCCTCCTTTCCGAGGAGAGGTGCCCGCGCAGCGGGCGGGGTGGTTCAATCCTTCTTCTCGACCCCGAACAATAGCCCGATGCACGGCGGGCGCGTCTCCGTTGCGGCGGACACGGCCACCGTACCGCGTTCTACAAGACGCACAAGTGCTTGCCACCCGCACCGCGGATCGCACTCGCCGCGATCGCGCGATCGAACGTGACGAGTCGCCCGCCGTGGCGGACTGCGAGTGCGAGCAGATAGAGGTCGGTCAACTGGCGCGGACCGTGGATCCGGCCGGCGTCCGCGACCCTCTCGTCGAGCAGGGTCACGTCGTCGGGCCAGAACGCGTGGTGACTGCTCGTCGTGGCCTCCCGCAATCGCTCCATCCCGGCTTGCACGGGGACCGGGCTCGGATAGCGGACGTGCGACATGATCCGGACGCAGCCGTTCTGAGTGAGCGGGCACGATGCCCAGCCGGCACGTGCGTTGCGATTGAACCATGACCTCGCAAGGTCGTGAGAAACGTGATCGGCGTCCAGCAGCGCGATCAACACGTTGACGTCGAGCAGCGAACGCATCAATAGGCGTCGTCTTCGCGCAACGAATCGATGAGCTCGTTGGTCACTATGCCGCCGCGCGGGGCAAAAGGGCGGAACCCGTACACGGCGCGCGACTCACCGGCCGTTGGCGCCCCGCGCGGGGCAGTGAGTGCGCTGCGCGCGAGCATCGAGACCACCGCGCCGGCGGTCTTCTTCTCGCGGCGCGCGATCTCCTTCGCGGCCTGCAGGACGTCCTCGTCGATGTCCAGAGTGGTGCGCACGCATCTGATGCTAATGCATCACCTAGTCAACGTCAAGCCGGCCGCGCGCAGCAGGTCGTGCCGCCTTGATCGAGGCGCGTTGCGACGAACCATCGCGAGGCCAGTCGCCTCTCCAACCATCAGTCCGAAAAAAGTGCGGCTGGCTCCCCGCCCCGGCCGTCCCGAAATTGACGTCGAAGCCATTGGACTTCGCCCAGGCGACAAACTCGCCGACCGGATGAAACTCAACTTTCGTCGGAGTGCGGTTGTCTTCTAGACTGGGACACGACGCGCGACAGGAGACGGAATGGCGCTTCGCATCGAAGACTACGGAATGATTGGCGACATGCACGCCGCGGCGCTGGTCGGCAACGATGGTTCGATCGACTGGTTGTGCCTGCCGCGGTTCGATTCGGCAGCGTGTTTCACGAAGCTGCTCGGCACCGAGGCGCACGGTCGATGGAGCATCGCGCCAACGCTGGACGTCGTGGCCACGACACGCCGATATCGACCCGCGACACTCGTTCTCGAAACCGAGTTCGAGACTGCGGACGGTGTGGTTCGGATCACCGACTGCATGCCCATACGCGTGACGCATCCACGGATCGTCCGCATCGTGGAGGGCGTGCGCGGCACGGTGCCGATGACTGTCCGGTGTAATCCACGATTCGACTACGGCAAGACGACCCCGTGGGTTCGCCCCAGAGGGCAGGTGGTGAGTGTCGGCGCGGGTCCCGAGGCGATGGAGCTGCAGGCCGACGTGCCGATCACAATACGGGACCATCTGCTCGAGGCCGAGTTCTCCGTCCGCGAGGGCGAGCGCGTCTGCTTCATCCTCACGTGGCATCTCTCCTGGGAAGCGGCGCCGCCGCCGATCGATCCCGTCGACGCCGTTGCCCACACCGAATCCTGGTGGCGCGCCTGGTCGGGTCGCTCGACCTATCAGGGTGCGTGGAAGGACGAGGTCGAGCGCTCGCTCATCACGCTCAAGGCCCTGACGCATGCACCCACGGGTGGCATCGTCGCCGCCCCCACAACGTCGCTGCCCGAATTCCTCGGAGGCGTGCGGAACTGGGACTACCGTTTTTGCTGGATCCGGGACGCGGCTCTTGCGCTCGATGCGCTGATGTCTGCCGGATACGTGGAGGAGGCGACCAAGTGGCGCGACTGGGTCATCCGCGCCGTTGCGGGCGATCCCGAGGACCTGCAGATCATGTACGGAATTGGCGGAGAGCGCCGGCTCGACGAGTACGAGCTCGGCTGGCTCCCGGGGTACGAAGGCTCCGCACCCGTACGCGTGGGCAATGCGGCATCCGGCCAGCTGCAGCTCGACGTATATGGCGAGCTGGCCGATGCGATCTACCGCGCTCGCAGGCTCGGCATGGCGCCCGCCGTCGAAGCGCTGGATCCCGCGCGAGGCCTCGTCCGGTGGCTCGTGGATCACTGGCGCGGACCCGACGATGGAATCTGGGAAGTTCGCGGACCCCGGCGTCAATTCGTCCACTCGAAGGTGATGGCCTGGGTAGCAGCCGACCGACTCTTGAAGATGGCCGAAGAGGCGGGTTACGGGGCCGCGCTGCCAAAAATGCGCCAGATGCGGGACGAAATTCACGAGGAGGTGTGTCGGAAGGGATTTGATGCCGAGCGGAACACGTTCACTCAGTACTACGGATCCAAGCAGCTGGACGCCGCACTGCTCCTGATTCCGCAAGTGGGATTTCTCCCTGCTACCGATCCGCGCGTTGTCGGGACCGTGGAAGCCATCCAGCGGGAGCTGGTGCGCGACGGGTTCGTGATGCGGTACATCCCGGACGCGGATGCGGCCGACGGTTTGCCGCCCGGGGAAGGCGCATTTCTCGCGTGCAGCTTCTGGCTGGTCATTGACCTGGCGATGCTCGGCCGCGTCGACGAAGCGCGGGCGCTCTTCGATCGATTGCTCGCGCTGCGAAACGATCTCGGGCTCTTCTCGGAGGAGTACGACCAGCCGCACAAGCGACTGATCGGCAACTTCCCCCAGGCGTTCACTCACCTGACGCTCATCGCGAGCGCGGTGGCGCTCACCGAGGCTGCGGCGGCGCAAGGGTCTGCCGCGCGGAACAAATGAACGTGGTTCGCGGTGTGTCACCGCCGTCCGGTGAGCAGCACGAGAACCGTCACGGCGCACATCGGGCGGTCGTGACCGAGGAGGGCGCGACCCTGCGGCACTACTCAGTGGGTGACGTGGACGTCATCGATGGGTTCGATGAGCGCGAGTGGGCGCCGAGTGTCCGCGGGCAAGTGCTGGCGCCCTGGCCGAATCGCCTGGACGGCGGACGCTACACGTTCGAGGGGAAGGACGGCAAGGCGGCGCTCAACGAGCCGACATTGCAGAACGCGATTCACGGACTCGTGCGCTGGCTGCCGTGGAAGACGAGCTCGAAGTCGATCGACGAAGTCACGCTGGCCTGCGTGCTTCATCCTCAGCCGGGGTACCCGTGGCAACTCGACCTTCAGGTCGGATATCGGCTCGACGGACGCGGCCTCACGGTTTCAATGCTGGCGCGGAATGCGTCGGACGTGCCAGCCCCATTCGGAATCGGATTTCATCCGTATCTGACGGTACCGGCTTCACGGGTCTCGTGCGGGAAACCGATGGTGTCCGCGCGCGCCGTGCTCGCGACGCCAGACGGTGGCTGGCGCGTCACCGTGTGGGTCGATGCATCGTTCACGAACTTCATGATTTACACGGGCGACACGGTGGGCGACACGTTGCGCCGGCGATGCGCTGTAGCGATCGAGCCCATGACGTGCCCACCGAACGCCTTTCGTTCGGGGACGGATCTGCTGCGGATCGCACCTGACGCCTTCGTCGAAGGCCGCTGGGGGCTGGCGCCCGAATTGAGCGGGAACCTGCTGCGGGAGTGACGCGTGCCGGATACCGTTCGGGGCGCTAATGCGTATACCATCTGGCGCAACATGGCCCGCAAGGGACGTGGTCAGACGGTTCGTGAATGGAGGGATTCAAGATGCTCGGATTCGAACTGGACTTCTGGGACTACGCGACATTTGCCACGGCTGCACTGGCAGGCGGCGCGGGAATGCTGATCTATATCTGGATCGCCGGCCTGCCGGGACGCATCGCAATTGCGCGCAAGCATCCGGACGCCGAAGCGGTGAAGCTGATGGGGTGGGCCGGGCTGCTGCCGACCATACTGCCGTGGGTGCAGGCGTTCATCTGGGCGTTCAAGCCCACCGACATCGTCGACATCC
>JBAVOG010000612.1:0-6165 GCA_049691875.1 Burkholderiales bacterium
ATCCTGGGGTCCGCGCCCTGCGCCTCCCGGGAACCCGACACCGCGGACGTGGTGCGCTCACCCCACATGGAATGCGCGATGACACCGGCAATGCCCCCCAGGATCGCGCCTCCGAGCGCCCCGGGCCAACCGTTCACGAGCGCTCCGATCACCAGTCCTGCCAATCCGGCAATTGCTCCGAGCAACCACATGACCGCCTGCCTTTCCGCTATTTCTCGTCGCCGCGCAAGGCGAGCACTTCAGCCTGCAGCCCCTCGGGCGTGACGGCACCGGCTGCCCGGGGCGCGGACGCTACCAGCGCGATCTTCGCGAACGGCCGCAGCTGGGAGAGCCGGGTCATCGCCGGTCCGCCCTTGCGACTGAAGAAGCTGCCCCACAGTCCGCGCAGCGCCATGGGCACCACCGGGACGGGAGATTTATCGATGATCCGGGAGATGCCGCCACGAAAGGAGTTCAGCTCGCCCGTATCCGTGATGCGCCCCTCGGGGAAGATGCAGACGAGGTCGCCGGCCGCGAGCGCCCGCTCGATCTCCGCGTACGCGCGCTCGAGCAGCTCCGGATCCTCCTTGGCCGAAGCGATCGGGATCGCGCCGCCCGTGCGAAAGATGAAGTTGAGCACCGGTGTCTTGAAAATGCGGTGATCCATGACGAAGCGGATCGGCCTGCGGCACGCAGCCATGATCACGACTGCGTCGACGAAGCTCACATGGTTGCAGACGAGCACCGCCGGGCCTTCATCCGGAATGTTCTCGAGGCCAGATTTCTCGACGCGGTAGATGGAGTGGATGAGGAACCACGCCAGAAAGCGCATCACGAATTCGGGCATCAGCGTGTAGATGAAGATCGCCACGGCCGCGTTCAGCACTGCGGTGAGCAGGAAGAGCTGCGGCACGGTGGCGCCGAGCTCGAGGAACGCCGCAGCGAGGAGCGCCGCGGCCACCATGAAGACTGCGTTGAGGACGTTGTTCGCGGCAATGACGCGCGATTGATGCTGCTGCTCTGCGCGGCTCTGTATCGATGCATAGAGCGGCACGATGAAGAAGCCGCTGAAGATCCCGATCAGCGTGAGATCGAACAGGACGCGCAAGCTGCCCGCCTGCGCCAGAAACTCGCGCGCGCCGACCGGCATGCCGCCCCGAGCGACGGGACCGGCGAACGCGAGGTCGAGTGCGAACAGGGAGAGTCCGATCGAGCCGAACGGGACGAGACCGAGCTCGACCTTGTGCCCGGACATCCGCTCGCACAAGAGCGAGCCGACGCCGATGCCGATGGACAGCACGGCGAGCAGGAGCGTCGCAACGTGCTCGTTTCCACCCAGCGTGTCCTTGGCGTAGGCCGGAAACTGGGAGAGCAGCATGAAGCCGAAGAACCAGAACCACGACACGCCGAGGATGGACAGAAACACCACCCGGCTGCGCCGCGCGAACGTCAGCAGCGCCCAGGTCCCGGTAAGGGGATTCCACGCGAACCGCAAGCCCGGATCCGCGGACGGGACCGAGGGGACCAGCCGGCTGGCCGCATAACCGGCCAACGCGACGGCGATGATCACGGCGGGTACGACGATCCCCGGGCCGTCGCTGCGCGCGATCAGCAGGCCGCCGACGATCGTTCCCGCAAGGATCGCGATCGACGTCCCGGTTTCGACGAGCCCGTTGCCGCCCACCAGCTCCTCCTGCCTGAGCGTACGCGGCAGGATCGAGTACTTGACCGGTCCGAAGAGCGTCGATTGAAGCCCGAACAGGAAGAGCGTGAGAAGCAGCAGCACGATGTCGTGGCGAGCGAGCGCGAACGCGCCCAGCACGGCAATGCCGATCTCAAGCAGCTTCACCGCGCGAATGAGGCTTGCCTTGTCGTATTTGTCGGCGAGCTGCCCCGCGGTCGCGGAGAACAGGAAAAATGGCAGGATGAAGAGCGCGCCGGCGAGGTTCACCAGCACTTCGGGCCGCAGCCCGCCGGTCTGCGTGACCTGGAAAGCGATCAGGATGACGAGGGCGTTCTTGAAAACGTTGTCGTTGAACGCGCCGAGAAACTGGGTCGCGAAAAACGGCCCGAACCGACGCTCGGCGAGCAGTCTGAACTGGCTACGGTCCGCCATTGCCCGCGTCCCGCCAACTCAGGCGTTCTCGCGCACGTAGTCGGTCACTGCCCGGAGGGCCGACTCGAGCCGCGCACGATTGACCCAGAAGTAGACTTCGCGGC
The DNA here is from genome assembly GCA_049691875.1 of Burkholderiales bacterium. Classification (GTDB taxonomy): domain Bacteria; phylum Pseudomonadota; class Gammaproteobacteria; order Burkholderiales; family SG8-39; genus JAABRB01. The sequence goes on from JBAVOG010000612.1 coordinate 2,200, forward strand.
CGCGCTTTTCACTCAGCAGCACGCCGGCTTCGCGCAGGATCTTCAGGTGGTACGAGATCGCCGGCCGGCTCAAGGCGGACGCGGCAGCGATCTCGCTCACGTTCAGCCGCTCGTTCTTCTCGAACATGAGCAGGATCCGCTGCCGGTGGTCGTCCCCGAGCGCGACGAACACCTTCGACACTGCGGTCCAGGCGCGTGGAATGCTGCGGGCGTAGCTGTGAGCCAAGGGACCTCCGCGTCTCTGCGAACAGGTCGAAATGTTTCGACATTTCGACGCACGCTGTCAACCGGAGCGGTCGCGGCCCGTGAAATACGCCACTAATGGAAACAGGGTGCGCGCCGCGTGAAGGTCCGGCGCGGCGACTCAAGCGGGCCAGTTCTTGATGTAGCCCTTCAGCATGCGATTCTCGAAGTTCTTCTCCTCGAGAACGGCGCGCGCCACGTCGTGAAACGAAATGACCCCCAGCACGGTCTCGCGCTCGACGACCGGCACGTAGCGCGCATGCCGCTCGAGCATGAGACTGCGGAGCTCGTCGAGATCCATCTCCTGATTCGTGACGAAGGGATCGCGCTGCATGGCCTCGCCCACCTTGATCTCGGCGATCGGCGGAGTCGGCCCGACGCGCTTTTCCTGCTGGCGCCGTGCAAGCACTGCGATCACCTCGCGAAACGTCAGCACTCCCACGAGCTTGCCGCGATCCATCACCATCAATGAGCCGATGTCGTTGTCGGCCATGATCACGACGGCGTCCGACAGGGGACTCTCCGGTGTCGCGGTGAACAGCGTGCTGCCCTTGATCTGCAGGACTTCCTTGACTTGCATGGCAATCCTCCTGCGTGGCCACGCGTCGCGCGCTTGCGCGCATAGTAGATCAGGCGGGGATTCGAGGAAAGCGCGCGATCGGGCTAAGGCGCGATGAACTGCCGCCAGGCCGGTCATGAGCCGAGACTTGCCAGGAGCTCTGTTGCAGGGCAGCGTGAGCGGCCGCCCCGTGCGCTCCTCAGCGTTCGAGCAGGTGGGCCTTTTCCTTGGTTTTCGCCCACTCGTCCGCGTCCGCGGGCGCGTCCTTCCGCTCGACGATCGGTTTCCAGATCTTGGCGAGCTCCGCGTTGATCTCGGTGAACTTGCGCTGGTCCGGGGGCACGTCGTCCTCGGCGAAGATCGCCTCGACCGGGCACTCTGCCACGCACAGCGTGCAGTCGATGCACTCGTCGGGATCGATCACGAGCATGTTCGGTCCCTCGCGAAAGCAGTCTACCGGGCACACGTCGACGCAGTCGGTGTACTTGCACTTGATACAGGTTTCGGTGACGACGTACGTCATGACGGACTCCCCCGACGCACCGGCGTGCTGCGGCGCTCGGCGTGATTCTAGCACTGCGATGCGGGTGCCAATATCGGCCGCGTCTCCTGGCTCTCCGCCGCCCGGTCACGCGGCGGGCCCTTGATTTCCGGAATTTTGCTAGCATGTCCCCTGTATCGAGCCGTTCCCGAGCTTTTTCCGGAAAACCACGTTTGGAAAACCACGTTTGAGCGCCTGCGGCAGCGCGGGCGGCCGGCGTAGCCGCTCCAGTCATCACAATTTTGCAATCAGGGGGTCATGAGAAATCCATGAGCGAGAACATCCAGCACGTCACCGATGCCACGTTCGAGCCCGAGGTATTGAAATCGGCGGTACCGGTGCTCGTCGATTACTGGGCCGAGTGGTGCGGGCCGTGCAAGTCGATCGCGCCGATCCTGACCGAGGTTGCGAAGGAATATGACGGACGGCTGAAGATCGCAAAGCTGAACGTCGACGACAATGCTGACGTGCCGCGCCGCTACAACATCCGCGGCATTCCGACCCTGATGCTGTTCAAGAACGGCAACATGGAGGCATTCAAGGTGGGCGCGCTGTCGAAATCGCAGCTCACCGCCTTTCTCGACAGCAACATCTAGATTCCCGCCCACCGGGCGAAATGCCTCCCCGGTGCGCGTCCGGGGTGGCGAAGCGGGCCGAATCGCGCTAGTATTCGGGCATCGTTCCCCCCGCCGGCTCTCGGCGGGTTTCTCCCAGCCCTTCTTCTTTTTCGTAGTTTTCGCAGTTCGCGTTTTCCGCCGCTCCCATCTTGCAGGCCCATTCCGGGCACCGTCCGCCGCAGGCACCTCTCCATGCATCTATCCGAACTCAAGCAACTACACGTCAGTGAACTGATCGAAATGTCCCAGGCCTACGAGGTCGAGGGCGGCAACCGGATGCGCAAGCAGGAGCTGATCTTCGCCCTGCTCAAGAATCGCGCGAAAAAGGGCGAGTCGATCTTCGGGGATGGCACCCTGGAGGTGCTTCCCGACGGATTCGGGTTCCTGCGCTCGCCGGACACTTCGTATCTCGCGAGCACCGACGACATCTACGTTTCTCCGTCGCAGATTCGCCGGTTCAACCTGCACACCGGCGACACCATCGAGGGCGAAATCCGCACGCCCAAGGACGGCGAGCGCTATTTCGCGCTGGTCAAGGTCGACAAGGTCAATTCCGAGGCGCCCGAGGCCTCGAAGACCAAGATCCTGTTCGAGAACCTGACGCCGCTCCACCCCGACGAGCTGCTCAAGCTCGAGCGCGACATCAAGGCCGAGGAGAACATCACCAGTCGCATCATCGACATCATTGCGCCCATCGGCAAGGGTCAGCGGGGGCTGATCGTCTCGCCCCCCAAGGCCGGCAAGACGGTGATGCTGCAGCACATGGCGCACGCGATCACGGCCAACCATCCCGAGGTGGTGCTCATCGTCCTGCTGATCGACGAGCGCCCCGAAGAAGTGACCGAGATGCAGCGCTCGGTTCGCGGCGAGGTCGTGTCGTCCACGTTCGACGAGCCGGCGCAGCGACACGTACAGGTCGCGGAAATGGTGATCGAGAAAGCCAAGCGACTGGTCGAGCACAAGAAGGACGTCGTCATCCTGCTCGACTCGATCACGCGCCTCGCACGCGCCTACAACACCGTGGTGCCCGCGTCCGGAAAGGTCTTGACGGGCGGTGTGGACGCGAATGCCCTGCAGCGACCCAAACGCTTCTTCGGTGCGGCGCGCAACGTCGAGGAGGGCGGCAGCCTGACCATCCTTGCCACCGCGCTGATCGACACCGGCTCGCGGATGGACGACGTGATCTACGAGGAATTCAAGGGTACCGGCAACCTGGAGATCCACCTCGACCGGCGCATGTACGAAAAGCGGATCTTTCCCGCGATCAACGTCAACCGTTCCGGAACGCGCCGCGAGGAGCTCCTCATCGAGCAGCCGATCCTCCAGAAGATCTGGGTCCTGCGCAAAGTGCTCTATCCCATGGACGATCTCGAGGCGATGGAATTCCTGCAGGACAAGATCCGCGCGACCAAGAACAACGCGGACTTCTTCGACTCGATGCGCCGCGGCTGATTCGCCCGGATACCATCCCGCGACTGGGGCGTGGGATTGCCGCGAAATTGCGCAGTCGCCGCACATCTGGGATAATGCCCGCCCACTCAGAGGTTTGTAATGCGTTCAATGCGCGGTAGATGCAATCCGTGGCGAGAGCAGCCCCACCGCGCCACGCAAGACCAAGCCGATCCACGCAAGGACCGTGCATCATGAAAGCAAAGATTCATCCGCAGTACAGCGAGATCAAAGTGACCTGCAGCTGCGGCAACACGTTCGCGACGCGCTCCACCCTGGGCAAGGACCTGCACGTCGAGGTGTGCTCGGCCTGCCACCCGTTCTATACGGGCAAGCAGAAGATCGTCGACACCGCCGGCCGCGTGGAGAAATTCCGCCAGCGTTACGCAAGCACCCGCAAGAAGGCGGCCACGACCGCCTGACGCGCGCGCAAGAAACGGCGCCGTAACGGCGCCGCGGCAATCTTCCCGCCAAGCTCCGGATCAATCCGCCGCGCCGCGCGCCAGCGTGTCGACGATTTTGCGTAGCTCGGCCACCTCCACGGCAAGACGCGCAAC
>JBAVOG010000613.1:0-2282 GCA_049691875.1 Burkholderiales bacterium
TACTAACGACTCCTAACAGGCGCCATCCGCCGCGGACGCTGGGCTGAACCCTAGTCATTGGAAATCACGGTGCCACCTAGCGCTACCGTCGTGTGGACGACCGACGAGACCGAATTTCTTTCTCAGCGAAAAGCCTGGAATCGGCTCATAGCTGACGATCAAGAGCGACGCGTCTTTCTCCGACACGAATGGTTCGATGCGGCTTGGCAATGGCGCAGACTCGATGGGTACTCTTTGCGCGTCGCCTCGTTTTTTCGAGACCGCGAACTCATCGGCATTTGTCCGCTGGTGCTGCACCGAAGTTCGCTCGGTGGGCTTCCAGTGAGGAAGCTCGAGTTTCTATCTGTGCCCGACACTCAGTTCTGCGACGTCATCTGTGCTCGCGAGGACGGAGGGGAGGTGCGCGAGGCGCTGGTGATATCGCTCAAGGGTCTGGCAAAAGACTGGGACGTCCTCGATTTGAGGTTTGTCACGGAGGGTTCCGTCGTGGCTGGTCTGGCGAAGAAAGAGCACTCGACGGCGGGACTGGGCTGCGACCTGGTCGCGTGGGATACGAATCCATGCGTCGACTTGACCAATTCGTGGGCCGAATTCTACGGCCAGCGTACGCGCGGCCTCAAGAAGGCGAACAATCTGTCCGCCAATCGGCTCCGAAAGACGGGTGAGCTCGAGATCGAATGGCTGAAGGGCGGACAGCACGTGCCTGTTTGCGTTGATACTCTGCTTGAGGAATTCGTCGCCCTCTCGGCTCGAAGCTGGAAGACGCAGACTGCGCTCACGCTGAACAACCCGAAGCCGGGCGCATTTATCCGCTGCCTGACACGGCACGCGGTCGAGCAAGGCTGGCTATCCATGTGGGCACTCCGACTCGATGGGAACCTCGTCGCAATGGAGTACCAGCTCATCGGCGACGGCGAGGTTTTCGCGCTGCGCGCTGACTTCGACAAGTCCCTCGAATCGATCTCGCCTGGCTCTTACTTGAGCTGGCAACTTCTTCAGCGACTTTTTTCCAGCGGGCTTAAGACCTACTGGATGGGGCCCGGAGCGAACCCTTACAAGTCGCGTTGGACTGACCAAGCCGAAACGCTGTACCGCATTGAGGCTTACAGTCCCGCACTTCGAGGCCGTCTCCACCGACTCAACAGGCGGCTAATCCGTCCCGCGGCCAGGAGGGTCTTGGCAGCAATACGCCAGAATCGGCACGGCCAGTCCGAACAAACCGAAGGGGGCACGTGAGCGGACTCTGTGGCTGGTACAACCCTGTGCTAGCCGGCGAAACGGACGGAGGAGTATTGGCACGCATGACTTCGTCGATTCGCATCGGTGCCGGCGAGGCGCAACGCACGCGGCACTTTAAGCATGGGGCGATTGGATGCTCGGGTAGAGAAATTGCGCTGGATTTGGCCGAAATACCCGAGCCACGGCGGTTGTGCAGTGTCCTCGGTCGCCCGCGGTGGGCCGACGACCCGGCGCTGGCCGAGGAAGCGTCTCAGCTCGGATTCGCGCGGAGTTTTCTGGACGCGTATGGTGCGCACGGGATCGGAGCCCTTTCCAGGATTCGAGGGGCCTTCGCTATTGCGTTAATCGACGAAGCGAGCGGCGAGGTACTACTGGCGACCGACCGTATGGGAGTCTACCCGATCGCCTATCTGGCGCAGGACGATGGGCTCGTGGTATTCGGCTCCAGCAGCGACGCCATTCTGGCGCATCCGCGTGTTTCCGTCGACATCGATATGCAAGCACTCTTCAATTACATGTACTTCCATGTGATTCCTGGACCGCGGTCCGTGATCCGAGGCGTTACGCGCCTGGTTCCCGGAACCTACGCCCTGCTTCGCAATCGCACCGTGGTGGTTCGGCCGTATTGGGAAATGCGTTACTCCGAGCATGAGACGTCCTCGTTCCATGTTCTCAAGAACCGCTTTGTCCAGACGCTTCGCGAGAGTGTGTCGGATGCGGCCTCCGTCGGTGAGGTGGGAGCGTTTCTGAGCGGTGGCACCGATAGCTCGACCATTGCGGGACTTCTCTCCGCTGTGTCGGGCGGTCCGACGAAGACCTTCTCCATCGGATTCGACGCCGCAGGCTATGACGAGATGGCGTACGCTCGGATAGCGGCCCGGCATTTCGGCACGCGACAGTTCGAGTACTACGTTAGCCCTAATGACGTCGTGTCCGTCGTCCCGGCAGTGGCAAAGGCTTACGACCAGCCGTTCGGAAATGCGTCGGCTGTTCCAACCTATGACTGCGCGCGCCTGGCGGCATCGGAGGGCGTGAAATACATG
>JBAVOG010000614.1:0-7299 GCA_049691875.1 Burkholderiales bacterium
GTCCCAGACCTTCGGCGCGCCGTCGTTCGCGGCTTCCTCGGCGCTCACTACGGCGGGCAGCGTCTCGTAGTCGACCTCGACGAGTTCCACCGCGTCCCGCGCCTGCGCTTCGGTCTCGGCGACGACGAACGCGACGCGGTCGCCGACGAAGCGGACCTTCTCGGTCGCGAGGATCGGACGGAAGGTGCGAAAGCCCTTCGGCCCGCCCATGTCCTCGGGCATCATCTGCGGCGCCAGGCCCCCGAACTTCTCGGCGATGACGTCGGCACCGGTGAGCACGCAAAGCACCCCTGGCGACTTCAGTGCCTTCGATGTATCGACGCCCTTGACGCGTGCGTGCGCGTGCGGGGAGAGCACCAGCGCGGCATGCGCCTCGTGCGGCAGGTTGATGTCGTCGACGTAGCGTCCGGTGCCGGTGAGGAAGCGCTGGTCCTCGACACGTCGCACGGGCTGGCCGATACCGAATTTGCTCATGTGAGTCCTCCAGAGTGCCGCAGGAGTTTACTTCATCCGCCCGCGCTCCTTTCAGTTTGCTGCATTTCGCGCCGCACAACCGCGCGACCAGAGGAGGTTTGCCGCCGGACGCGCGCTCGGCTACGCTGCGAGCGATATTCCCCGGGAGCTCGCAATGGCCTTCGACCCGCCCCGTCCCCAGCTCGAGTACCTGTTCCGCGCAAGCGTCGCGGTTGCCGTGCCGCGGGCGCTGGGGAAGACCCCGCTCGGCGAGCGCCGCATCATCGACATCACCGGCGGGGAGGTCTCGGGACCGAAGCTCGCGGGCCGCATACTACCGGGCGGCGCGGACTGGCAGATCATTCGCACGGACGGGGTGGCGGTGCTCGAGGCACGCTACACGATCGAGGCGACGGACGGCGCGCTCGTCTACGTGCAGAACTTCGGCTACCGACACGGCCCCGCCGAGGTGCTTGCGCAACTGTTCAAGGGTGAGGACGTGGATCCGGCGCGCTACTACTTCCGCGGCGCGCCCGTGTTCGAGACGAGCGCGCCCGCGCTCGACTGGCTAAATCGCACGATCGCCGTGTGTACTGGTGTCCGCACGCGCGATCGCGTCATCCTGGATTTTCACGCGTTGATGTGACCGATGCGACCGCACAGTTGCGGTCGTTTCAATTCGGCGCCCATGCAGATATAGTCGGGCCCTCTTTCGGGAAGAGGCGCACCGGAGTCATGGCGGGCACGTCGCAGATCGTCATCGATCGAGTGAGCCATACTTATCGCCCGCCGCGTGGGCGGGAAGTGCTGGCGCTCGAGGACGTGTCGCTCGAGGTGCGCGGCCAGGAGTTCATTGCGCTGCTCGGCCCCTCGGGCTGCGGGAAATCGACGCTGCTCTACCTCGTCGGCGGCTTCCTGCCCACCAGGTTCGGAACGATTCACGTGGACGGCAAGCCGGTGGCCGGACCGGGCCCCGATCGCGGCATCGTCTTTCAGCACTTTGCGCTCTTTCCGTGGAAGACTGTCCGGGCAAACGTTCTCTACGGGCTCGAGAAGCTCGACTTGCCTCGCGCCGAGCGTGACAGCCGGGCGCAGGGATTCATCGATCTCGTCGGCCTGCGCGGATTCGAGGAAAGTTACCCTTCGCAGCTCTCCGGCGGCATGAAGCAGCGCGCCGCGATCGCCCGCACGCTCGCGATCGATCCCGAGATTCTTCTGATGGACGAGCCCTTCGGGGCGCTCGACGCGCAGACGCGCAGCCTGATGCAGACCGAGCTCCTCGCGATCTGGCGGCGCTCGCCCAAGACGGTCATCTTCGTCACGCACGACGTCCACGAAGCCGTCTACCTCGCGGAGCGGGTCGTCGTGATGTCGGCGCGGCCGGGCCGTGTGAAGGCCGTCATCGAGACGCGGTTCGATCGCAGCGACCCGGGGATGGCAAAGTCGAAGCCGTTTCTCGACAAGGTCGACGAGATCTGGGGGCTGGTGCGCGACGAAGCGCTCAAGGCGCAAGGGACGCGCGCGCCGTGAAGGCCGCACTGATCCGCTACGCGCCGCTCTTGATCCTCGCGGCGGCGTGGGAAGCCGCGGTCCGGTTGGGCGTCGTGTCCGAGCTGCTGCTTCCGTCGCTCACGAGCGTGATCACGGCGTGGTTCGATCTGCTCAAGGGCGGGGATCTGTGGCTGAACACCGCCGCCTCGCTCTATCGCGCTGGCGTGGGGCTCCTGCTCGCGATCGTCGTCGGTGGCGCGCTCGGCATCGCCATGGCCTGGTACCGTCCCGTCAACGCGCTGGTGAGTCCGCTCGTCGAGATGCTCTACCCGATGCCGAAGTCTGCGCTCATCCCAGTTACGGTACTTTGGCTCGGGTTCGGCGACGGTTCGAAGATTCTGCTCATCTTCCTGGGTTGCATGCTGCCGGTCACGCTCGGCGCGTTCAACGGGGCGCGTTCGAGCGACCAGGCGGTCATCTGGTCGGCGCGCAGCATGGGGGCGAGCCGGCTCGGCGTGCTCTGGGACGTGGTACTGCCGAGCGCGCTGCCCGAGCTCATTAACGGCGTGCGCACCGCCCTGGCACTCTCGTTCGTGCTGCTGGTGAGCTCGGAGCTGATCGTCGCGCGGTCTGGCCTCGGTTATCTCATCGGCTATCTTGGCGAGGGCGGCGTCTACGACGCCATGTTCGCGGTCGTGCTGACGGTGGCCTTCCTGGGCTTCTTTGCCGATCGCCTTTACCAGAGCCTGGAGCGACGGGTGCTGCGATGGCGCGAGTGATCTGGCGGATCGCACCCTGGTTCTCCGTGATCGCGGTCCTCCTCGCGTGGGGGCTGACCGCGCGGAGCGGCATGGTCACGCCGTTCATGCTGCCCGGGCCGGGCGTCGTCCTCGACCGCATATGGAGCGACGCGGCATCCGGGGAGCTCGTGCAGAACCTCGGACTGACGCTCTACCGCGCGCTCACGGGATTTTGCATCGCGACGGCCGTGGGCATTCCCCTCGGCATCATGATCACGAGCAACCGCGCGGTGCGCTGGTTTTTCGACCCGATCGTCTCGGTCGGTTTCCCGATGCCGAAGATCGCTTTTCTTCCGATCGTCACGCTCTGGCTGGGATTCCACGACGTGTCGAAGATCTCGATGGTCGTGTTCGACGCGATCTTTCCGGTGCTGACCGCGACCATTGCGGGCACCGCGGCCGTCGATCGCGAGATGCTCTGGTCGGCAAGGAATCTGGGTGCCAGCGAACGGCAGATGCTGCGCGAGATCATCTTTCCGGCCGCGCTGCCGGAGATCATGACCGGGCTCCAGGTGGCGCTCCCGATCGCGCTCATCGTATGCATCGTGGCCGAAATGAAGATGGGGGGCATCGGACTCGGCGGCGCCATGATCACGGCTTCGCGCTTTGCCGACTCCCCGGGTGTGTTCGCCGGGATCGTCGAGATTGCCGCCGTCGGATATGTGCTGGTGAAGCTGATGGCCTTTGTGCGCCGTCGCCTCCTGATCTGGCACCAGGAGGCGTTGCCGCCGGCCACGGTCTGAGAGGCTGTCGTGGCGCTTCACGCAGTGCAGCAAACGCGGTTCGATGCGCTCCCGCGCTGCCGCCCTTGACAACGTCGGGCGCGGGGCGAATGATGGCGAAAAAATGAACGTGTTCGAATTCGCGGTGCGAACATGCGGTTCGAAACTTCAGTTCGAACATTGCTGACCCATCGCAGGCAAAGGAGGATCCCATGCGTCTGCTCAAAGTCGTTTCCGCGGCACTGGCCGCCGTTTCCCTCGCATTCTTCGCGAGTGCCGCTTCCAGCGAGCCCCTGAAGATCCGAATGGCCTACGTGGTCCCGGTCGCAAACTGGGGCTCGATCCTGTTCGAGAAGCCTGGCCTCGCACAGCACATGGGCAAGTCCTACACGCTCGAGACCACCCGGTTCCAGGGGACACCGCCGCAGATCACCGCCCTTGCGAACAACGAGCTTGACATCGCCGACCTCGCGTTCTCCTCATTCGCGCTCGCGGTGCAGAACGCCGGCATGAACGACCTGCGGGTGATCGCCGACGAGTTCCAGGACGGCGTCGAGGGCTACTATTCCAACGAGTTCTTCGTGCTGAAGGACAGTCCGATCAAGTCCATCAAGGATCTGAAGGGCAAGGTACTGGCGACGAATGCGGCGGGAAGCGCCGTGGACATCGTGATGCGCGCGATGCTGCGCAAGAACGGGCTCGACGATCGCAAGGACGTGAGCGTCGTCGAGGCCGCGTTCCCCAACATGTTCGCAATGCTTGACCAGAAGAAGGCGGACGTGATCCCGGGCGTGGTGCCGTTCTCGTTCAATCCCAAGCTGCGCGCGGAGGCCCGGGTCCTGTTCACGCAGAAGGAGGCTGTGGGGCGCACCCAGATGATCATCTGGGCGGCACGCGCCGGGTTTCTCGAGAAGAACCGTGCCGTGATGCTCGATTTCATGGAAGATGCGATCCGCGCCGTGCACTGGTGGCTCGACCCGAAGAACCACAAGGAAGCAGTGGAGATCGCCGCCCGGGTGAGCAAGCGCCCGGCTGCATCGTTCGACAGTTGGCTATTCCTGAAGGGCGGGCAGAACGGCGACTACTTCCGCGATCAGAACCTGGTGCCCGACCTCGAGGCACTGCAGGCGAACGTCAACCTGCAGCACGAGCTCGGCTTGCTGAAGGCGAGCATCGACATCAAGAAGCACTCGGATCTGAGCATCGTCCAGGAAGCCGGGAAACGGGTGAAGTAGCGCGTCCCGGTCGATGCGCCCGCCGCAGCCTCATCCGCCGTTTCACGCTGACCACGTCGGCAGCCTGCTGCGTCCGCCTGCGTTGCTCGCCGCACGCGAGCGCACGCAGAAGGGCGAGCTTGGCCCGAATGAGCTGCGCGAGGTCGAGGACGCATGTATCCGCGCGGCGGTGGCGATGCAGGAAACCGCCGGATTGCACGCCATCACGGATGGCGAGTTCCGGCGCGCCGTGTATCACGTGGACTTCCTCACGCAGCTCGAAGGCATCGAGTCGAAGCGCACGACCTGGGTCGGCGGCGACGCAATGAAGTTCAAGGCTCAGGATGCCACGCCGATCGCCCAGCAGCCGCCGTCGATGATGGTGGTGACCGGCAAGATCCGGCACACGGGGCCCATCCTGGTCGATCACTTCGAGTTCCTGAAGTCGGTGACGCGCGAGACCCCGAAAATGTGCGTGCCGACTCCCGGGCACCTCCACCTGCGTGCTGGGCGGAGGAGCATCCTCGAAGAGGTCTACCCGGACCTCGACGAGTTCTGGCGCGACATCAGCGCCGCGATTCGTGCCGAGCTGCAGGCCCTCTACGCCGCTGGCTGTCGCTACGTGCAGCTCGACGAGACGTGCTTCGCGATGCTGTCCGATCCTGGCGTCCGCGCCGAGATCGTCGCGCGCGGGGAAGATCCGGACGCACTGCCGGGAATGTACGCCCGTATGATCAACATGATCGTTTCGGAGAGGCCCGCCGACATGACGGTCGTGATGCACACGTGTCGCGGCAACTTCCGCAGCAGCTGGATGGCTGCGGGAGGGTACGACACGGTCTCCGAGGCGGTTTTCTCCACCATCGACGTCGATGGGCTCTTCCTCGAATACGACGACGAGCGCTCCGGCGGATTCGCGCCGCTCGCCGACATTCCGCGCGATCGCAAGGTCGTGCTCGGCCTGGTCAGCTCGAAGCGTGGCAAGCTGGAAGGCAAGGACGAGCTGAAGCGCCGCATCGAGGAGGCAGCGCGTTATCTGCCGCTCGAGAATCTCGGCCTCTCCCCGCAGTGCGGCTTTGCAAGCACGCTGCACGGTAACGACCTGACGCACGACGACCAGCGCCGCAAGCTGGAGCTGATTGTCGAGGTTGCGCGGGATGTCTGGGGCACCGCCTGACCGGCAGCAGCGCGGCAGTCGTCAATACCCGATCATGGACGGATTCGATGCTTGAACGAAAAGCCGCCCTCGTCACCGGCGCCGCGACCGGAATCGGGCGCAGCGCGGTCCTCGCCCTCGCGCGCGCCGGATACGACGTGGCGATCAACTACGGGTCGAGCGAGGCGGCCGCACGGGACACGGCGGCTGAAGCAGAGAAACTCGGCGTCAAGACGCTGCTCGTGAAGTGCGACGTGAGCGACGAGGCCGGCGTGCGCGCAATGCTTGCGAAAGTCGACGCAGCGTTCGGGCATCTCGACGTGCTCGTCAACAACGCCGGGACGACGGCGTCCTGGAAACCAAAGGACCTCGAGAGTCTCGCGCTCGACGACTGGGACCGGGTTTTCGCCGTGAACGTGCGCGGTCTCTTTCAGGTCACACGGGCATCGGTGCCGTTGCTGAGGAAGGGCACCAATCCTTGCATCGTGAACACCGCGAGCATCGTGGGTCTGCGGCCGGGCCCGCAGCCGCTGCCGTACGCGGCCAGCAAGGCCGCGGTCGTCAACCTGACCAAGACGCTCGCATGGAACCTCGGTCCGGAGATCCGCGTGAACGCCGTCGCGCCGGGCTGGATGGAAGGCGATTGGATGCAGCGGATGCTGAAGGACAAGTACGAGGATCTGATGGGCAAGCGCGCGAAGGCAACTCCGCTCAAGCGCTGCGTCACCGCCGAGGACGTGGCCGAGACGATGATGACGCTGATCCAGGGCAATCGCTTCGTCACCGGCGAGATCATCGTCATCGACGGCGGATTTACCGCGTCCACCTGAACACGTGAGGAAATCGAAAGCATGCTGAAAGGCGTTGTCCCCTTTCCTGCGGCGGACCAGAAGCGCTGGCGCGAGAAGGGCTACTGGCAGGACAAATCCCTGGCGCAAGAATTCGCGGCGCTGTTCGCGCGGTATGCCGACCGGGTGGCATTGATCGACGGAGAACGCCGGTTCACCTATCGCGACATCGACCGAATCACGGACAATCTCGCCCTCAACCTGCTCGAGCTCGGGCTGCAGCCGCTCGATCGGGTCGTGCCCACGCTTCCGAATGTCGCCGAGTTCGTGCTGCTCTACGTGGCGCTGCAGAAGATCGGCGGCATCCCGATCGCGGCACTGGTCACCCACCGCTTTCTGGAAGTCAATCAGTTCGTGAATCTCTCGGGTGCGACGACGTGCGTCTACCCGGAGAGGCAGGGTGAATTCCGCTTCGGACCGATGGTCGAGCGCGTCCAGCAGGAGAATCCGTCGCTCAAATTCCGGATCGTGCTCGGTGCAGCCGGTCCCGGAGAGCATTCGCTCACCGAGCTGATCGAGCGGTCGGCGAAGATCGCGAAGAGCGAGCTCGATCGGATCGCGATACACCCGACCGACCCGGCCATGTTCCAGCTTTCGGGCGGCACGACCGGGATC
>JBAVOG010000615.1:0-1723 GCA_049691875.1 Burkholderiales bacterium
GGCGTGGCCCCGTCCCATGACGCTCACCTGGAGCTCGCCGCGCTCGAGGTAACGCCGGTTGACGTCCGTGATCTCGAGCTCGCCGCGTGCGGACGGCTTGAGCGATTTAGCGATGTCCACGACCTGGGTGTCATAGAAGTAAAGACCAGTCACGGCGTAGCGTGATTTGGGCTGCTTCGGCTTCTCTTCGATGCTGATTGCACGGCCCTGGCCGTCGAACTCGACCACCCCGTAACGCTCGGGGTCCTGCACCGGGTAGGCGAACACCGTCGCGCCCTTCGTCTTCCCGGCGGCTTGTTTCAGATCGCCCGCGAGGTCGTGACCGTAGAAGAGGTTGTCGCCGAGAACGAGGCACGATGGTCCGCCGGCGAGGAACTGCTCGCCGATGATGAACGCCTGCGCGAGCCCCTCCGGTGCCGGTTGGATTGCGTAGGAAATGGACAGGCCCCACTTGCCGCCGTCGCCGAGGAGCTGCTCGAAGCGCGGCGTGTCCTGCGGGGTCGAGATGACGAGGATCTCGCGAATGCCGGCGAGCATCAGCACCGACAGCGGGTAGTACACCATCGGCTTGTCGTACACGGGCAGGAGCTGCTTGGACACGACCTGCGTTGCCGGATAGAGCCGGGTACCCGAGCCGCCCGCGAGGATGATTCCCTTCATGCGCTCACGACACCTTGTAGTACGAGCGGTACCAATCGATGAACTGCCGGACGCCTTCGCGCACCGGGGTGGCCGGGGCAAAGCCGGTCGCCTGGGCGAGATCGGCGACATCCGCGTAGGTCGCCGGCACGTCGCCGTCCTGGAGCGGCAGCAGCCGCTTCTCGGCCTTCCTGCCGAGCGCTTCCTCGATCGCCTCGATGAACGCCATCAGCTCGACCGGTTGGTGGTTGCCGATATTGTAGATGCGGTAGGGGGCCCAGCTGCTTGCCGGATCGGGCCGCGATGGGTCGAACGCGGAATTGGCCGTCGGCGGCCGCTCGGCGATGCGCACCACGCCTTCGACGATATCGTCGATGTACGTGAAGTCGCGCCGCATCCGGCCGTGGTTGAAGACGTCGATGGGCTTGCCCTCGAGGATCGCGCGCGTGAAGAGGAAGAGCGCCATGTCGGGCCGTCCCCAGGGCCCGTACACGGTGAAGAAGCGCAGCCCCGTGGTCGGCAAGCCGTAAAGGTGGCTGTAGGTATGCGCCATCAGCTCGTTCGCCTTCTTCGTTGCCCCGTAGAGGCTCACGGGATGATCGACGGGAGCGTGCTCGGAGAACGGCATGTGCGTGTTGCCGCCGTAGACGCTCGAGCTCGATGCATACACGAGATGCTCGACGCCATGGTGCCGGCATCCCTCCAGGATGTTGAGAAAGCCCTGCACGTTGGTCGACACGTACGCGTGCGGATTCTTCAGCGAGTAGCGCACGCCTGCTTGAGCCGCGATGTTGATGACCGTACCGAAGCGCTTCCGAGCGAAAAGGGATTCGACCGCCGGGAGGTCAGAGATGTCCATGCGGACGAACTCGAACTGCGGGTGCTTCAGCCGCGCGAGGCGCGCTTCCTTGAGCGTGACGTCGTAGTAGTCGTTGAGGTTGTCGATGCCGACGACGGACTCGCCCTTGGCGAGGAGCCGCTGCGTCGTGTGCATGCCGATGAAGCCGGCAGCGCCGGTGACGAGAACGGGGGATCTTGTAATCAGTTTGCGCGCTCCGAAGGATGTGTAGAGCCTGCGTTATCG
>JBAVOG010000616.1:0-4833 GCA_049691875.1 Burkholderiales bacterium
ATCTCTCCGCACGCGCGTACCATCGCGTTCTGCGGCTCGCGCGAACGATTGCCGATCTTGCCGGCGCCGAGGCAGTCGGTGCGGCGCACGTCGCCGAGGCGGTACAGTACCGGCGGCTCGACCGCGCCGGATGACCCGGTCGTCGAGCATTCGCTGCGGTGCGTCCGGCGATCCGGTCGCGAGACTCATTGCGACGGGAGCCGGAGAAGAAGAATGGCCGTGTTCGATCAGTCTCCCCACCGAAGCGTCGAGCGAACGCAATGGCTCGTCGTGTGGATTGCTTTCGCAGCCGGAATCGTGGCAGCGGGCCACATCGGCAAGCTGCCTCCTGCGCTTCCGGACATCCGCGCCGAGCTGAACGTCAGCCTTGTCACGGCGGGGTGGATCGCCTCGATGATCTCCGCCACGAGCTTCGGACTCGGGCTCTTCGCCGGCGCCATCGCGGACCGCATCGGCCATCGCCGCGTGCTCGTGTTCGGCCTCGTCACGCTGGCGACCGGCAGCCTGCTGGGCGCATTCGCCTACTCCGGCGCATCGATGCTGGCATCCCGCTTCGTCGAGGGTCTTGGCTTCACCTCGTGCATCGTGGCCGGTGGGGCGATCATCGCGCGTGCGACGTCGTACCAGGACAGAGGATGGGCGCTCGGGGTCTGGGCCGCCTACATGCCCGTCGGCTTCGCCGGCATGCTGATCGTGTCGGCGCTGGTTGTCGATCGGTTCGGGTGGCGAGTCCTCTGGGGAGCGAGCGCCGCCGTGACGCTCGCCTGCGCGCTCGTCTTTTTGCTCGCCACCGCGGGATGGCAGCGCGCACAGAAGCGCAGCACGCACCGGGATTCCATCCTCCGCAGCGTCGGCCGCAGCGTGTCGGTTCCAGGTGCGGTGCTGGTTGCGCTCACCTTCGGTCTCTATGCGGCCCAGCACATCTCGATGATGAACTGGCTGCCCACCTACATGGTCGAGGTCCACGGCTCCGCCACCCTGATCTCGGCCGGCGTGCCGGCGCTGGTATTGGCTTTCAACGCGGCAGGCAGCTATCTCGGAGGCTGGGCGATGGGACGCGGCGCACCGATCTGGTTCCTGCTCACGCTGGGATCGGTCGGCATGGCCATCACGGAGGTCGGTATCGTCTCCCAGGCGCTTCCCAACGAGTTGAGACTCGTCATCGCCTGCGGCTTCGGCATTTTCGGCGGACTCATTCCCGCCGCCGCGCTTGCGGCGGCGCCGGTGTATGCATCGTCGACGGCCCTGATCGGTTCGATGGGCGGACTCATGGTCATGGGATCCAACACCGGGCAGCTGTTCGGCCCGCCGGTGCTCGCGGCGGGGCGCGAATATGCGGGCAGCTGGGAAGGGACGCTCGGACTCCTGCTGAGCTTCGCGATCGCTGCCGCCATCCTGTCGCTGGTTTCGCGGCCCATGGAGCGTCGCGCGGCCCACGCGACGCATCTCCGGGAGACGGTAAAGTAATGCGTCGCAGGATGGGCCGATCGGATCGCGCGCGGCCCGCATCGCCGGTCCGCTTGATCAAGGAGAATCGCCAATGCGTACACAAGTCGGCATCGTCGGAGCGGGCCCCGCGGGGCTGCTGCTCTCGCACCTGCTGCATCGGCAGGGAATCGAATCGGTCGTGCTCGAAATTCGCAGCCGCGAGGAGATCGAGGCGACGCTCCGCGCGGGGGTGCTCGAGCAGGGTACCGTCGATCTGCTGACCGAGACGGGCGTCGGCGAGCGCATGAATCGCGAAGGCTTCGTGCACAAGGGTATCGAGCTGCGCTTCGACGGGCAATCGCATCGCATCGATCTCAGCGGCCTGACTGGCGGACGCGCCATCACCGTGTACGCCCAGCACGAGGTCATCAAGGATCTCGTGAAAGCACGCCTCGACGCGGGCGGCGCGATCGTCTTCGAGGCGAAGGACGTGAACATCCACAACTTCACGGCAGACAAGCCGCTGATCCGATACGAGCACGACGGTGTCGAGCATTCGCTGGAATGCGACTTCATCGCCGGGTGCGACGGTTTTCACGGCGTGTGCCGGCGCTCGCTCCCGAAGGGTGCCCTCACCGTTTACGAGCGCACCTATCCGTTCGGGTGGTTCGGCATCCTCGCCAAGGCGCCGCCTTCCACCGAGGAGCTCATCTACACCCTGCATCAGCGCGGTTTCGCGCTCGTCAGCACCCGCTCGCCCGAGGTGCAGCGCCTCTACTTCCAGTGCGATCCGCTCGACAACGTGGAGAACTGGTCGGATGACCGCATCTGGGAAGAGTTCCGGGCGCGGCTCGCGACGCACGACGGCTGGAAGCCGATCGAAGGGCCGATTTTCCAGAAAGGCATCGTCGCAATGCGGAGCTTCGTGGCCGAGCCGATGCGCTTCGGTCGACTCTTTCTGGCCGGCGATTCGGCGCACATCGTCCCGCCGACCGGGGCGAAGGGACTGAACCTCGCCGTCGCCGACGTCAACGTGCTCGCGAAGGCGCTCGTCGCTCACTACCGGACGGGAAGCGGCGACGCGCTCGAAGCATACTCCGCGACCTGCCTGCGGCGCATCTGGAAAGCGCAGCGCTTCTCGTGGTGGATGACGTCGATGCTGCATCGCTCGCCGGGCGGCGACGCCTTCCAGCATCGCGTGCAACTTGCCGAGCTCGACTACGTCACGAGTTCCGTGGCGGCGTCGACGAGCCTCGCCGAAAACTACGTCGGCTTTCCGATGGACTGAGCGCGGGGCATACGGATTGGCAACCTACGCGATTGGAGATGTCCAGGGCTGCTTTGTCGAGCTCGAGCGGCTGCTCGACGAGATCCGCTTCGACGCCGCACGCGACCGGCTCTGGTTCGTCGGCGACCTCGTGAACCGCGGTCCGCAGTCGGCCGAGGTCCTGCGCTTCGTGAAATCGCTCGGCGACCGCGCGGTCACCGTGCTCGGCAATCACGACATCCATCTCTTCGCGCACGTGGCGGGCTACGGCAAGAAGCGCGCCGACGATTCGTTCGGGGACGTGCTCGCCGCGCCGGATTGCGATGCGCTGGTCGAGTGGCTGCGGGCGCGGCCCATGATGCACGTCGAGCGTGGCTACGCGATGGTGCATGCGGGATTGCTGCCGGCATGGTCGATCGAGCGGGCTCTGGAACTGGCGGCAGAGGTGGAGTCGGCATTGCGTGCGCCCGACTACCGGACGTTTCTCGCCGGGCTGTACGGCAGTCAGCCCGATCGCTGGCGCGACGGTTTACGCGGCGTCGATCGGCTGCGCGTAGTGGTGAATGCCATGACGCGCATGCGCTTCGTCGATGCGAACGGCGTCATGGACTTTCGCTCGAAAGGCGAGCTCGAGAATGCGCCGCGCGGCTACCTGCCGTGGTTCGACGTGCCGGGGCGCGCGAGCGCCGATGTGCCCATCGTCTGCGGGCACTGGTCGGCGCTCGGCCTGCTGATCCGTCCCGATCTGCTCGCGCTCGACAGCGGCTGCGTCTGGGGTGGTCGGCTCACTGCAGTGCGTCTGGACGATCGGAGCGTGTTCCAGGTGGCGTGCCAGGCGGCGCCAGCTCCAAAACGCCGGCAATAGCTGTCTCCGCCTGCTGCGCCAGCTCCTTGCGGTGCAGGCCGCTCGCAGGAATCGCGGTTGCGAAGTGCAGCTCCGCGACGAGTGCTGGCGCCGACACGAGGCGCCAGATCGATTCGACGAGCGACATGTCGCCAACAAACGCTGGCGCGTCGGTCCACGCACCAGCCGGATCGGTGTAACGGATCCCGACCGGCTGCAGCACGGCTTCCGCGTCCACCGCGCTCTGAAAAAGCGCCCGGTGGAAGCGATTCAAGGTCCGGCCGTCGCTGGTCGTCCCCTCCGGGAACATTGCGAACACCCGTCCTGCCGCGAGCGTGGCGGCCACGCGGCCGTTGATGTGCCGCGCATGGTGACCTCGGCCACGTTCGATGAAGAGCGTGCCGGCTTGCATGCAGAGTTTTCCGATCACGGGCCAGCGCCGGATGTCGTCCTTCGCGACGAACACCGCTGGCCGCACCGCGAAGATCGTCATGACGTCGAGCCACGATACGTGATTGGCGACGAGCATACAGCGCGGCGGCAGCCCGGCCGGCTCGTTGAAGCAGGACACCCGTACATTCAAAATCGCGAGGAGGCGCCGCGCCCAGCGCCGGAGTTCGCTATCCTGACCGGCCGCGTCGAGCCGTGGAAAGCGCACTCCGGTGACCCACAGCCCGCGGACGACGTGGCCGACGATGCGTACGATGCGGATGAAGCGTATGGAGAGTCGGGTGGGGTCGTTGTGCATCGCAGTAAGCGCTCCGGCGGCGTGGGGCGCCGAGGCGCGGATTGTAATGGCGTAATGGGGGAGAACTAAATGTCGGATTGCGTGTTTTGCAGGATCGTTGCGGGAGAGATTCCTGCAAGTGTCGTCCACGAGGACGATGACACGATCGCGTTCATGGACATCGGGTCGGTGAATCCGGGGCACGTGCTGGTCGCGACCAAGCGGCACGCGGAGAACCTGTTCCGGCTCGACGAGGCAACGGGTGCCGCAGTCGGCCGGGCGCTGGTGCGCGTGGCGCGCGCAGTCGAGAGAGCGTTTGCGCCGGAGGGGCTCAGCCAGTATCAGGCAAACGGCAAGCTCGCCGGGCAGACCGTGTTCCACTTCCACGTCCATCTCGTGCCGCGCCGGCAGGATGACGGCATGAAGATCGACTGGCCCGCGCGCAATCCCGCGCGCGACGTGCTTGAGGCCGACGCCGCAGCAATTCGCAAGGCCCTCCAGCAGGAGGCGGGAGGTAGGTAGACTCGAACCACCCCGTCGGGCTATGCCCGACACCCCACCTTGAAA
>JBAVOG010000617.1:0-2410 GCA_049691875.1 Burkholderiales bacterium
ACGTAGGTCAGCGTCGCTTCGGTGACTTTCACGACCTCGATGTCGGCCGGCGTGCGCTGCGCATACACCGCGACATTTACGGTGAGCGAGGTGTTTCCGACCTTGATGACCACCGCGTAGAAGGACAGCAGGTCGCCCATGAACACGGGTTGTTTGAACTGGAATGCGTTTACCGCGACAGTGGCGACGCGTCCGCGCGCGCGCTGGCTCGCCGTCACGCCGCCCGCGATGTCCACCTGCGCCATGATCCAGCCGCCGAAGACGTCGCCGTGTATATTGACGTCGGCCGGCATCGGCACCATTCGCAAGATGGGGTCCTTGCCGGCAGGTAGCTGTACGCCCTCGCTCATATCTGAATTCTAGCCGCCGCGCGCGAAAAGTCGCGTCACGCCCCGCGATGCGCGAGGTAGTGCATCGGTCCTCCCCTGAACGGCGCAAAGCCCGTGCCGAAGATCAGGCCTGCGTCGGCGAGATCGGCATCGGCGACGATGCTTTCCGCGACGGTCTTCTGCGCTTCCTCGAGATACGGCTCGATCAGGCGATTCGCCAGATCCGGCGGTACTTCGCCGTCGGGCCCCTTGTGCGGCTTGCCTTTGACCCAGCGATAGAAGCCTTCGCCCGTCTTCCTGCCGAGCTTGCCGGCGTCGACGAGCCTCGCAAGGCTTGCGGGCATGGTCGCGTTCTCACCGGCAAGCGACTTGCCCGCGGCGGAACAGATATCGAGACCGACGGTGTCGGCGAGCTCGATCGGACCCATGGGCATGCCGAACTGCGTCGCAGCCGCGTCGATCGCTTCTATTGGGACCCCTTCATCCACCAGCCTGAACGCCTGCAGGAGGTAAGGTCCCAACACGCGATTCACCAGGAACCCCGGCGAATCCTTCACGGGCAGGGGCAGCTTGTCGATCTGGCGAACGAACGCGCCGCCTTTGCGCACCCACTCGGGATCCGTGGCGTCGCCGCTCACGATCTCCACGAGCTGCATCTGCGGGACCGGGTTGAAGAAGTGCAGGCCGATGAGCCGGCCGGGATTCTCGAGCGCCGTCGCGATGTCGGCGAGCTTCAGGCTCGACGTGTTCGTGGCGAGGATTGCGGAGGCCTTGGCGATCTTCTCGAGCTTGCCGAACAGTGCGCGCTTCGCATCGAGATTCTCGAAGATGGCCTCGATGATCACGTCGGCGTGGCGCGCGCCGTCGCCCGTCACGTCGGGAATCAGGCGATCCATCGCGTCGCGCGCACGCAGCTTGTCGCGGATCCGTCGCCTGAAGAGCTCCGCTGCACGCTTCATCGCCGGTGCCAGGCGCTCGGCGCTCTGATCCTGCAGCGTCACCGTCATGCCGCGCATGGCGCAGATCGCCGCGATGTCGCCGCCCATGGTGCCCGCGCCCACCACGTGCACGCGCCGCGCCGTGAAATCGCTTTCCTTGCCGAGCGACTTCATGCGCTCCTGCAGGCCGAAAATTCGGATGAGGCTCCGGGTCGTCGGATGCTGCACCAGGTAGGCGATCGAACAGGGGTCGTCCGGCCGCGGCGCGAACGGGTCGCCGTCGTGCTTCAGCCAGAGCTCGAGGATCGCGTACGGCGCCGGGTACTGCTCGCGCCGCGCTTTCTTCTGCAACTGGCGCAGGGCGAGCTTCGCGACGAGCGCCTTGAGCGGGCCGTTCAGCAGCCGGTCCTTCAGGGAGAGCGCGTGCGGCTTGGGCGCGTCGAGCACCATGACCCGCGCGGTGTTGTCCATGATCCGCACCGGAACGCAGGCGTCGACCAGACCGACCCGCTTCGCGCGCCGCGCATCCACCGACCGGCCGCTCATCATCATGTCGAGCGCCGTCGTCGGGCCGACGATCTTCGGCAATCGCATCACGCCGCCCCAACCCGGCAGGATGCCGAGCATCACTTCGGGCAGCGCGAAGCGCGTCCCCGGCTCGTCGACGGCAACGCGGTAACGGCAGGCGAGCGCGAGCTCCAGCCCGCCGCCCATGCAGAAGCCGCGCACCAGGGCGAGCGTGGGGAAGGGCATCGCTGCAAGCTTGTTGAACGCATCCCATCCGCGCCGCACGATCGCCATCGCGTCGTCGACCGTGTCGATGCGCGTGAATTCGTCGACGTCGGCGCCGGCGATGAATCCCGAGGCCTTGCCCGACCGGATGACGAGGCCGCGCGGCTTTCGTGCCGAGAGCGAATCGAGCAGCTCGTTGAGCTCGCTCATGACCTCCGCGGAGAAGGTGTTGGTCGCGCTGCCCGCCTTGTCGAAAGTGAGCCACGCGATGCCTTCGGCATCGACGTCGAGCCGGAAGTTCTTCGTGTCATTCATTGCTTGGTATTCCTGGCACCGCTTGCAGAACTGCGTGCGTTCGACGGGGATATACAAGGGGCTTGCCCCTTGTTCGTTTTGGGGGATATACAAGGG
>JBAVOG010000618.1:0-3898 GCA_049691875.1 Burkholderiales bacterium
TTGCCGCTGAAGCGGATCGCTTGCAAAACAAGGCGTAGCGCGGCTCTCGGGCGGTTCGCCTCGAAACGAGGGCTGGCCGGAACGTCTGATGTTCACAGGACTTACCCCCAGAAAAGTCTGAAGGACCTGAAAAGGAGGGGAAAAATACCTACCTCTATCTGGCCGCCGTACCTCGCACCACCGCCATCCAGGTGATCCACTCGGGAATGATGCGGTAGTAGTCGAGCGTCATTTCGAACGGCCCCGCGGCCTGCATCGCCGCCGCCGCGGCCACCCAGGTGCGCACCTCGTGCCCGCCGAAGCCGGCCTCGCGGTCCATCATTTTGTCGGTGTAGGCATCGAAGGCTTCGAGATCCTGTTGCAGCAAGCGATCGAGAAACGCCCGGTCCCATGCTTCGTTCGGCGGAAGGCAGGGACCGCCGCCGGCGACCAGCGCCCGCGCCGCAGTGACCACACGCGCCTGGCGCGCGTCGAAGTCTTGCTTGGTGGCCACGTGCCGATCGACGAGGCGTGCCACGACCTCCGGCGAACGCATGTCCAGACGCGGCGTCGGGGGATCGTGCGAGAGTCCGCCCGATCCAATGATGACGACGCGTCGATCGAGGTCGCGCAGGAAGCGGCCGACCGCAGCGCCGAACTCGCGGACGCGCCGGAACGACGGGCGCGTGACGGCCACGCAGTTGACGACGATCGGCAGCACGGGATAGGCATCCACCGCGCCGACGAGCTCATGCAGCGGAATCGTCGTGCCGTGATCGACGGTGAGCCGATAGGAGATCGCGGGATCGAATCCGGCGTCGCTCACGAACCGGTGGCAATCCAGCGCGACCTGGCCGGGCACGTTCAGTTCGCCGGGCGGAAGATCCCAATCGCGCGACGCCGTCGCCGCGGCGCCGATGCAGAAGGCCGGCATCATGTCGTAGAAGAGTCCGGTGAAATGATCGGGCCCGAACACGACCAGTAGTTCCGGATCGCAACTGCGCAGCCACTCGCCTGCAGATTTCATGCCCTTGAAAAAGCCATCGCGCGCTTCCCGGTCGGCCGGCTCGAGCGAACCGAGCAGCAACGGGCTGTGTGAGCAACAGACCATCGACATCGATATCGACATGGATTACGACTCCTCCTGCTCCGGCAAGACGCTAAGTCTTCGATTCGCTCAGCGTCGTGGGAACGAACATTTCCTCGACGGTCAGCCGGCGCACCGCCAGCCCCTGCTCGTAGGAATAGCGCGCCAGCGCTTCGAGCGTGGCACGGTTTGGCTCGACGCCGTAAGGCCAGAAATCGTCGCCCATCAGTGCGCGCGTGTCCGCGACTTCCTGCGCGATCCATGGCAGCCCGATCTTCAGCGCCACCACCTCGCGCAGATCCTGCTCCGAGATCCGCTTGGCCGCCGCGTACGCCTTCTGCAGACTGGCCGCGAGCCAGGGATGTTTCGCGACGATGTCGTTCCGGATGCCCAGCGCATGCATGATCGGGAAAATCCGCGTGCGCTGGAAATACTCCCGCTCGGCGGTTCGGAAATCCTCGAACATTCGCGCCACGTGGGGATGCGAATCGAGGTAGCAGGACGGCGCGCGCGCGCTGATCACTGCGTCCAGATCGCCCGCTGCAAGCAGGTGCGAAAGCGAACGCCCCGCCGGCGCCGCCTCGAGCGGGAACCCGGGCGGGAGATTCAATTCGAACTTGTCCTTGCGGCCGGGCTCCTCGAGTCCGCCCTGCACCCACTGCATCTCGTCATAGCGGACATGGTGCTCGTCGTGAATCATGCCGCGCGCCCAGAGCGCGGCGGACATCTGGTACTCGGGGACGCCGATCCGGCGCCCCTTCAGATCGGCCGGAGAGCGGATGCCCCGATCGCTGCGAATGTAGATCGCCGAGTGCCGGAACATGCGCGAAAGAAAGACCGGGATCGCCTGGTAGGGATTCTTGCCCCGCGACAGCGCGACCAGGTAGGGACTGAAGCCGATCTCCGAGACTTCGAATTCCTGGTGCAAATAAGCCCGGTGAAAGCACTCCTCCGGGTTGAGCACGAGGAAGTTCGCACGACAGCCTTCTATGCGCACGCGCCCGTCGAGCAGCGGGCGAACGCGATCGTAGTCCCAGCTCGCGACGGTGATTTCGACGCCGCTCATGCCGCAGTCGGCTTCCGCCGCCGGCCGGTACGCCACAACGACCACAACGTCAGCGCGACGAATCCCATCACGATCGGTCGCGACAGCAGCGCCGCGGGCTGATCGGCGAACAGCGTGACCGTCTGGCGGAAGAACACCTCGAAGTTCTCGCCCAGCGCGAAGCCGACGATGAACGTCGCAAACGAGAAATCGAGCTTGCGCATGAAATAGCCGAGCACCGCGAAGACCATCATCACCCCCACCGAGAACATCGTGCTGCCGTTCGAGAAGGCACCCGCGATGCACAGCACGACAATGACCGGATGCAACATGCTCAGCGGGACTTTCACGAGAAGCGCGAAGAATCGCAGCCCGAGGCTGCCGATCACCAGGTTGAAGAGGTTGCCGACCGCCATGACCGCGAAGATACCGTACACCAGTTGTGGGCTGTTCTTGAAGATCAGGGGACCGGGATCGACGCCGTGAATCAGGAAGGCGCCGATCAGGATCGCCGCGGAAAGACTGCCCGGGACACCGATCGCGAGCAACGGAATGAGATTCGCGCCGGACACCGCGCTGTTCGCCGCCTCGCATGCGGCGACGCCCTCGAGCTCGCCCTTCCCGAAGCGTTCCGGATGCTTGGACGAGCGTTTCGCCGCGGCATACCCCAGGAATCCGGCCACGATCGCGCCGACACCGGGCAGGGCGCCGATTCCCGTGCCGATCAGGCTCGAGCGCATGATGGTCCGGAAGCAACGCTTCCACTCGCTCCAGGTGACGATCCGGTTGTCCCGCGGTACGTCCTTCGCGTAGACATCGATCACGCGCCGTTCGCTCACGTCCGAGTGCAGGTAGCGCTCGATCTGGATCAGCACTTCCGACAGCGCAAGCAGCCCGATTGTGAGCGGAATGATCGGAATGCCGTCCTCCAGTTCCACGAAGCCGAACGTCAGCCGAGGCTCGGCGGTGGCGATATCGAGTCCCACCGTGCTGAGGAAACCTCCGAGCACGGCGGCCATGAGCCCGCGCACGAGCGATTGGCCCGAGAGCCCGGCGACGATCGTGAGCGAGAACATCAGCACCGCCGTCATCTCCGCGGGGCCCATCTTCAGCGCGAGCAGCGCGAGCGGCGCGGCGACGGTGAACAGGACGATGTCGCTGAAGGCGTCACCGAACACCGAGGAAAAGAGCGCCATCTTCATCGCCTTGATCCCCTTGCCCTGGCGCGCAAGCGGATAGCCGTCGAATGCGGTCGAGGTTGCCTCCGGCGAGCCCGGCGTGTTGAGCAGGATGGCGGTGATGGACCCGCCGAACGTGCCGCCCTTCATGATCCCGATCAGGAACGCGATCCCCGCAAGCGGCGACATGTAATACGTCAGCGGCAGGGCGATGGCGATCGCCATCGGCGCATTCAGCCCGGGAATCGCGCCGACGAGGATGCCGGTGAAGACCCCGGCCGCCATGAACATCAGGTTGATCGGGGTGAACGCGTCCGCGATGCCGGCGAGGATGACGTCCACGGCGCTAGCGGATCTTCACGGCAGCAGCACCGTGAAGAGATACCTGAAGACCGCGAAGACGGCCAACGGTGCAAGGATCGACACGGCGACCAGCCGCACCGGGTGGCGGCGGCCTTCCATGACGAGCATCGCAACCGCTACCGTGAGAACACCGCCAACGACGAAGCCAAGGTAAGTGATCGCAAGAAAGCTTCCTGCCAGCGCGATCGATGCGGTGACGATGTAGAAAAAATTCTCCGTCCGGAGCGGAGCCGGACCGTCCTCCTC
>JBAVOG010000619.1:0-11794 GCA_049691875.1 Burkholderiales bacterium
GGAGAAGCTCGTGCGGCTTCCCGCCACCCGTTTCTGCTACGAGGCCCCCGATTTCATGCCCGAGGTGAACGCGCTGCCGGCCCTGCGCAGCGGACACGTCACCTTCGGGTGCTTCAACAGCCTGGCAAAGGTCAATGCACGCGTGCTCGCCCTCTGGGCGCGCCTGCTCGCCGCGCTGCCGGAATCGCGTCTCGTCCTGCAGGCGGGTGCGCTGAGCGATGCGCCGAATCGCGAACGGTTTCGCGCGCTCGCCCTTGCGCAGGGAATATCCTCCGAGCGGCTCGACCTGCGGCCGTTCGTGGCGGTGGAAGATGCCGCGGCCGGCTATCACGACATCGACATTGCTCTCGATCCATTCCCGTTCTGCGGGGGCATGACGAGCCTCGATGCGTTGTGGATGGGCGTGCCGGTGGTCACGCTGCCGCAGGAGATGATCGCCGGTCGGCAAACCGCCGCGCTGCTCGCGAATCTCGGCCTCGAGGAGCTCATCGCCACGGACGATGCGCGATATGTGGACATTGCCGTCTCCCTGGCGAAGGATCTTCCCCGCCTCGCTGCCCTGCGCGCCGGTCTCCGCGAGCGCTTTCGCGCCTCGCCCCTCGCCGACAGCGAACGCTTTACCCGCGACCTCGAGCGCGCGTATCGGGAGATGTGGCGGAGCTGGGTGGGCGGTGGGTAAATGACAGCGCTCGATAAGAATCCTTTTCCCCTCCTCTTAGAGGAGGGGTGGCTGCGCAGCAGCCGGGGTGGTGCATCCCCGCCTCTCCGAGGAGGGGTGGCGCAAAGCGCCGGGGTGGTGCATCCCCTCCTCTCCGAGGAGGGGTGGCGCAAAGCGCCGGGGTGGTGTTCCAGAGCCTTCGCAGCACATATGTCACGGCGCTGATCGAAGCCGCAACCACCCAGCCGGCTCCGCCGGCACCCCTCCTTGATAAGGAGGGGAACAAGCTATCGTCTATCGCCCGCCGCCGCCCAGCAGCCCCGCCGCGGTGAACACGGCCTCGATCGCCGCGCGCGGAATGCTGCGAACGATGAACACGATGCGCGAGCGGCGGTCATCGTCCTTCCAGCTCGCAAGCTTCACCGGCGGATGGAACACGTGCTGGGCGCCATGGATGGCGACGGGACCAGGCTCGCCCGCCACGTTGACAATGCCTTTCACGCGCAAGAGATCGGGTCCGCGCAGCGCGGTGAGCATATCGATCGCGGCGCTCAGCGTGTCCCACGTGAAAGGCGCCTCGAACCACAGGCAGAACGAATGGATCGCGGCGTCGTGCACGCCCGCCCCGAAGCGCTCGCGCACGGGACTTCCAGCGTTCTCCGGCGCGTGCATTGCAAGCCAGCGGTCGGGGTCGCGCGCCAGGGCCTGGGCGTTCCCGGGCGTGATCTCCGCGAGGACCGTCGGGTCGAGCTCGCCCTCGACCGCCTCGGTAACGGTGGCGTAGGGATTCATTCCGCTCAGACGTTGCGCGAGCTTCTCCACCTGGCCCGGCGCCGCGATGTCGGCCTTCGTGATGACGAGGCGATCGGCGACAGCAGCCTGCTTCGCCGCCTCGGCCATCGTATCGAGCTGCCCCATCCCGTTCACCGCGTCGACCAGGGTGACGACACCGTTCAGCCGGTACTGGGCCCCGAGCAGCCCGTCGGTCTGCAGCGTGTGTAACACGGGCACCGGATCGGCGAGACCCGTCGTCTCCACGAATACGCGATCGAAATCGATGACCTCGCCGGCGCGCCGCTTGATGAAGAGCTCGCGCAACGTCTCCTGCAAGTCGGTGCGGACGGTGCAGCACAGGCAGCCGTTCGAGAGGAGCGTCATCTGCTCCGACGAGGCCTCGACGAGCTCGTGATCGAGGCCCACGTCGCCGAACTCGTTGATTATGACGGCCGCGCGGTTCATGCCTGGATGGCGCAGGAGCCGGCGCAGCAAGGTGGTCTTTCCGCTGCCGAGGAAGCCGGTGATTATCGTGATCGGCAACCGCCCGGCGAGCGGATCGCGCTGGGATGTGACCGTCGCGGTCAAATCTTCATCTCGAGGATGTACAGGCCGCCGATGTGCCGGTCGACGGTGTAGACGATCGCCCGGTCGTCCACGTAGACGTCATTCAGCTGGATGGCGCCGGTCGGGGCCATGCGCGGCGCGCCCGGGACGAAGTAGGCGGCTTCCTGCGGCTGGTAAGGATTGCTCACGTCGTAGGCGCGCACGCCGCCATTGAAGAATGTCCCGATGACGATGTGGTCGGAGCGCCACGAGGTCGCCACCGGCAGGTTCTCGTGCAGGTTGTGCGCGCCGTAGCGCCCACCGCGCTTGCCGAAGGCCTCGATGGGCGGCATCGGCAGGGTTGCGATCGGAACGGGGTTCGTCTCCGTGCGCCCGTCCACCACCCAGACGAGCTTCGGCCAGTCGGTCCCGTCGTCCTGGACGCACTCGTCGCTCACGATCAGAAGATTGCGCTCGAAGAGCGGAAGCACGGTGTGAATGAAGCCGTTGTTGGGCGGCGAATGACTCCATCTGCTGACGAGCTTCGGATTCGCCTTGTCGGAGATGTCGAGAATGATCGCGCCCCCGTCGATGTAGCCGATGTAGGCGCGGTCGGGACGCTGCGGAAAGACGTTGGTGTTGTGCGCACGGAAGCCGGTGTCGAATCTCGGCTCGAGCCGCTGCGGCGGCGGCGCGCTGTCGCCCTCGCGCGTGCCGGGCAGCCACCAGCGGCACGCCTCCACGGGCTTCGTCGGGTTGCGGACGTCGATCATCCGGTAGAACTGATCGTCGAGCGGATTGCGGGGCTGGAAGTCGGGCGCGCCGCTCGCCATGTGCACGTATTCGCCGTCGACGAACCACACGGCGTGCACGCCGCGCGAATGCGGTCCCGAGGCGTCGAAGTGCGAGATCAGCTTCGGCTGCTCTGGGACGCCGATGTCGAACAGATCGAAGCCGGCGGGTTTCATGCCCACGCTCACCGTCTGGTAGGCGACCACCATCGTGTCGCCCACGACGTCCAGCGAGTTCGACCGCATCTTCGCGTGCGGCAGCTCCGTCTGCACCACCACCTTGGGCTTGCGGGGATCGGTGACGTCGACGGCCGTGAAGTTCTTCGGCGCCGACTCGTGGGCCATCCAGAGGATGCGCCGTCCGTCGCGCGCGGCCTGCATGGCCATGCCCTCGCCCATCCCGCCGAACCCATCGAGCTCGTGATGGGCGAGCAGGTTCATGTTCAGGGAGAGGGTCTGATCAGCGCGCGAGCCGGCGCCTCCGAGCGATTTGGCCATGGGTTCTTCCTGTGCGGGTTGTGCGGCGAGCCATCGCCGATTCGTCGGCGACGAAACGACCCTAGGGTAACGGGGCAGGTCGGACGATGCAATGACGCGCCGTTGGTCAAGCGATCAATTACCGCGACGCAACAACGACGCGCGCAGTTCGGGACGCTTTTCATCGGCGCGGTGTGGCTTGCCGCAGGCGCTGCATTGGGTTAGCTTGTCCGCCTCCTCTCGAAGCCCCAGCGCACGGATGTCCGATAACGTCCCAGCCACCACCGCCGGCGCACTGCAGTCTGCGTCGAACGTCGCATCAAACGGCCAGGAGGCGTGGTGGCGCACGCCGGTTCGCACCGCGATCCCGTTCGTCGTCGTGTTCGGCGCCTGGGAGTTCGTCGCGCGCCTCGGCATCTTTCCCGAGAAGCTGTTCCCGAAGCTCGAAGACGTCGCCGAGACGTTCATTCGGCTCACCGCGGACGGGATTCTTCCGCACCATGTTCTGGAGACGGTCTTGCGACTCCTCGCCGGGTTCGCCCTGGCAACCGTGGTCGGCGTCGGGATCGGCGTCGCGATGGGTCGGTCGCGGCGCGCGGAGGATATCTTCCTGCCCCTGGTCAGCATCTGCGCACCCATCCCGGGCATCGCCTATGCGCCGCTCTTCCTGCTCTGGTTCGGGCTCGGCGACTTCTCGACCATCCTCCTGGTCGGCTTCGTGTCGGCGTTTCCGATCATCTTCAATACCTGGACCGGGGTGAAAGCCGTCAAGGAGATCTGGATCCGCGCGGCGTACTCCATGGGCGCGGACGATCGACGGCTCTTCCGCAAGGTGATCCTGCCCGGCGCCCTGCCCTACATGCTGACCGGGCTCAGGCTGGGACTCGCCCAGGCGTGGCGCATTCTCGTCGGGGTGGAGATCCTCGCCGCCGTGCCCTGGGGTCTCGGCTGGATGATCTTCGGCGCGCGCGAGTTCCTCAACACCGACGTCATGCTGGCCGGGATCGTCGCGATCGGGATCATCGGTTTCGTTCTGGAGAAGTTCGTGTTCGAGCAACTCGAGCGCTACACGGTGGTGCGCTGGGGGATGATGACCGCATGAGCAACGATTCCGTACGCGTCCGTTCCGCGGCCCGGGCCGCCGTCACGATCGTCGCCGCCGCGGCGATTTACGAGGGCGTTGCACGGGCCGGGTTCTTCCCTGTCGCGCTCGTGCCGACCATCCCGACGATCTTGAACACGCTCTATCGCATGCTTCTCGACGGCACCATGCTGCAGCACGCCGGCGCCACGCTCTTCCGGGTGTTGATCGGTTTCGGGATGGCCGCCGCGCTGGGGCTTCCGCTCGGCATCCTGATGGCGCGGTACCGGCCCGTCGAGCGGTTCTTCATGCCGCTCGTGAGCGTGCTCATGCCGATTCCCTCGCTCGCGTGGGTGCCGGTGTTCATCCTGTGGTTCGGGCTCGGGAACACCACGACGGTGCTGGTTGTCTTCTACGCTGCAACCTTTCCGATGCTGCTCAACACCTGGAGCGGAGTGCGTGCCGTGAATCCGCTGTGGCTGCGGGCCGCCGGCGCGATGGGCGCGAGCGGCCAGGCGATGTTCTGGAAAGTCATCATCCCCGGCGCCTCGCCCTTCATCATCACCGGCCTGCGCCAGGCGTTCCTGCGCTCGTGGGTCGCGGTCGTAGGCGCGGAGATCATCGCTGCCTCGGCGTTCGGGCTGGGCTGGGTGATCTTCGACGCGAAGGAATTCCTGAACGCTGACATCATGATGGCGTCCCTCGCCGTCATCGGCATAATCGGATTCTTTTTCGAGCGGTTGGTCTTCGGCACGGCCGAGCGCGCCACCATACTGCGCTGGGGAATGGTCCGGGCGGCCAGGAGCTGAAGGGCGACCGGATGCAGAATATCGAGGTAAGCCACGTCTCCCTCGTCTACGACACTCCGGGCGGCAAGGTGCCGGGCGTCGACGACGTGAGCTTCACCCTGGAGCCCTCCGAGTTCCTGTGCCTCGTCGGCCCGAGCGGGTGCGGCAAGACGACCCTGCTAAACATCATCGCCGGCTTCCTTGCGCCGGGCGCGGGTGAGATCCGGATCGGCGGGAATCCCGTGAACGGATACGGGCAGGATCGCGGCATCGTCTTCCAGGATTTCGCGCAGCTGTTCCCTTGGCGCACCGCCCTGGGCAACGTCGTGTTCGGGCTCGAGATGAAGGGCGTGCCGAAGGCCGAGCGCGAAGCGATCGCGCTCGAGCAGCTGAAGCTCGTGAAGCTGGAGAAGTTCGCCCATTCGTACCCGCATCACCTTTCGGGCGGGATGCAGCAGCGCGTGGCGATCGCGCGGGCGCTCGCGTACAACCCCGCGGTGCTGCTCATGGATGAGCCGTTCGCAGCGCTGGACGCCCTGACCCGGGACGACATGCAGCGGTTGCTCGCGGACGTGTGGCGCGCGACGCGCAAGACGGTGATCTACGTGACGCACAACGTGGCCGAGGCGGTGTTCCTCGCCGACCGCGTCATCGTGATGACGCCGCATCCGGGACGGGTGAAGACCGAGGTCCCGATCCGGCTCCCGCGCCCGCGGGACACGCTGAGCGTAGAATTCCTGGAATATCAGAAAGTGCTCCTTCGCCACCTCAGCGAGCCGGCCAAGACGGCGGTCCAATAAGACGAGCGGAATAAGTCCGGACTGAAGACTGTAGTGCGAAGAGCGCGTACGGCCACCTAAAGGAGGGCAGCACCATGACGAAGAAGGATCTCAGATTGAACCGACAGCCGCGCTTCAACCGACGGCAGTTCCTCGCGGTATCCGGAGCCGGCGCCCTGGCGGCATCGGGACTCTGGCGGCCGTCGTTCGCCGCCGAGATGACGACAATCCGCCAGGGCTACCAGACGAACATGTGGGGCATGCCCACCTACTATCTGCTGAAATCCGGATACCTCGAGAAAGAAGGCATCAAGATCGAGGAGTTCGCGGTCCCGTCGGGCAACCTGACCATGCAGCAGATGGTGGCGCGCCAGGTGGATCTCGGCACCTATGCCGGCCCTTCCTTCATCATCGGCAACGCCAAGGGCGGCCTGGTTGCGATCGCGGTGGTCGAGTACGTGGGGCGGACTGCCAAGGTCCTCGCGCGCAAGGACCTGAACCTCACCAAGATCGAGCAGCTGCGCGGACTGAAAGTCGCGAACCAGACAGGCTCGTCGACCGGCAACATCTTCGTCGACAAGCTCGCGCCGGCCCACGGCCTCAAGAAGGGTGACTATCAGGAAGTCCGGATGAACGTGAACGACATGGTCGCCGCCATGGCAGCGAAGACCGTGGACGCCATGGTGAACGTCGAGCCGTACAACGCGCTTGCCGAAGCCGAAGGCATCGCGGTGCCGATCGGGAGTCTCGATGCAGCCGACAAGCTCCCGGTCTTCATGGCCGCCACACCGGAATTTGTGGAGCAGCATCCGAACGAGATCGTCAAGTACCTGAAGGCATGGCTGAAGGTGGGTCAGGACTTCAAGAGGGATCCCGTCAAGGCCGCGGATGCCATCTACGCCTTCTACACGTCGAAGGGCTACAAAATGTCCAAGGAGACGTTCGCGAAGGCGCTTTCCGCGGTAGACGTGGATCCGGGGTTTCCCGCGGATCTCACGCCGTACATGCAAGAACACGCGGAAGGGCTGCTCAAGGCGAAGCGCATCACCGCGATTCCGGACTGGAACAAGGCGCTGCGGCCGGAGTTCATGAAGAAGGCGATGGGGTAGCTCCTCCTACCGCACCATCTGCCCGTAGCGAACTGAACCATTGCAGGCACCGGGTGGACACTCCACCCGGCGCTTCGAAAGTCCCGCTTGATGCGTTGCCCCGGCATGAGTCGGATCGTTACGCGTCGCACACCGGTGCGGGGATTTGTGCGGTCGACCCGGAAATGAACGATCCCGGCGCCGTGCGGCTGGCGGTCGCGAACGCGGCCCTGCGGTACGGCGATCTCGATGTGCTCGGGAACGTCAGCCTGAGCGTCGGCAACTCCGAAATCGTCAGCATCGTCGGCCCGTCCGGGTGCGGCAAGACGACGCTGCTCCGCTGCGTGGGCGGATTGAACGTGCTGGACGGCGGGGAGATCCGCATCGACGGGCAGGTGGTCGAACGGCCTTTGCCCAGCGTGTCAATGGTCTTCCAGCACTTCGCGCTCTTCCCGTGGAAAAATCTCTGGAGCAACATCGCGTACGGCCTGAAGCTGCGCCGCACTCCCAAGGCTGAGATCGAACGCCAGGTCGCCGCGGCAATCGAGCTCGTCGGGCTCGCGGGGTTCGAGAAATCCTATCCGCACCAGCTCTCCGGCGGCATGCAGCAGCGCGCGGGGCTTGCGCGTGCGCTCGTGATGGAGCCCAAGCTTCTCCTCATGGACGAGCCTTTCAGCGCGATCGATGCCCAGACCCGGGAGCAGCTCCAGTTCGAGCTCCTGCGAATCTGGGACAGCCGGCCAACGGCGATGTTGTTCGTCACGCATGCCATCGACGAGGCGGTGCTGATGGGTGATCGGGTCATCGTGCTCGCAGGCCGTCCGGCGCACGTCCGGGCGGTGCGCAAAGTCGACCTGCCGCGACCGCGCGACCGGAAAGTCGTTTCGAGCCCGTCGTTCATCGAATTGCGGGATCAGGTGTGGCATGACTTGTTCAATCACCAAGGAGGAGAGCGAACATGACTACCGTTTTCGGATACAAATGCATGCGGAGCGGCAGATCGGCTTGCACGACATTGGCTTGCGCGACGATCGTGCTCGCGGCGGTTGCGGTCGTGGCGCCCAGTGGGGCCTGGGCGCAGGCCTCCGCCAAGCCTGTCCAGGTAGCGTCGTCGGCAATCGGGCGTCCGCCCATCTTTTCCAATAATTTCGTCGATGTCGGCGAGACGCTGGGCTTCTTCAAGGCGGCCGGCGTCGATGTCAGCTTCCGCTGGTTCCAGCGCGGTTCGGATACGGCAAAGGCGGTCGTCACGGGCGACGTGGCAGTCGGTTTCACTGCAACACAGCCAGCGCTCAACCTGATCTCGTCTGGCGCACCGGTGGTGGTGATTGCCGGGATGCCCAACCAGGACTGGATTCTCGCGTCCGACGACCCCGGCGTGAAAGGCTGCACGGACCTCAAGGGCAAGACGGTCGCCGCAGACGGGATCAAC
Organism: Burkholderiales bacterium; assembly: GCA_049691875.1. Classification (GTDB taxonomy): domain Bacteria; phylum Pseudomonadota; class Gammaproteobacteria; order Burkholderiales; family SG8-39; genus JAABRB01. Next base: position 8,415 of record JBAVOG010000619.1, read on the forward strand.
AACGCCCGCTACCTGTACCTGGCGGCGGTGGTGGGGACCTGCGGGCTGCAACTCGGAGACCTCAAGCTGATCGACCTCGCAAATGCGCCGCTGGTGAAAGCCGGAATCGCGGGCCAGGTCCACTCTGGCATCTTCCACGTCGATGAACTCGCCCAGGTCGAGTTCAAGACCGGCAAGAAGTGGCATCTCATCGATGCACCGCCCGCGATCAAGAAAGGATTGCACTATGCGGTGTTGCTCGCCAGCAAGAAGGCGATCGCGGAGAACCGGGAAGGGCTCGTTCGCTACCTCATGGGATGGATCCTCACGCAGAACTTCATGGGGAGCACATTGCCGTCGGACAAGGTCGCCTTCGCGACCGTGGCCGCTAACGCGAGCCAGATCGACTTCCAGGTGGCACTGGCCTCGGTCGCGGGCTACCAGGCAATTCCTTACTGGGTGAACAACGACGGACTCGACGAGTCGCAGATGATGAGCCAGCTGGATGCGCTCGTGAAGATCGGCTCGGTCAAAGCCGACAAGAAACCCAGCTACAGCCAGATCGTGGACAAGTCTCTCTACGCCGAAGCGTTGAAGCGGGTGGAATCGCAGTTCGGCAAGATCGGGCAGTGACCTTCACTTCAACCGGACGCAGGTGAACGAGCGAGTGACGACAGCCGGAAGGACGGCATCCTTCCGGCGGCGTGTCAGGCATTTCCGATCGGCCCATGCGTCCTGGATCCGGGCGGTCTGCTACGCGTCGAGCATCTTGCTGCTGCTCGGGACGTGGCAGGCCCTCGGCCACAGCTTCGGGATCCTGTTCGTCCCGTTCTCGACGACCATCATCCGGCTCTGGGAAATGCTCCACGGCGGGCCACTCCTGCCGGCGCTTGCCGTTTCGGGAAAGCTCTACGGCGTCACGCTGGTCATCGATATTGTCGTGGGCGTCTCGCTCGGGTTGTTGCTGGCGCGGATGAAATTGATCTCGGCCGCCCTCGAGCCGTACCTTTACGTCCTCTACGCGACGCCGACGATCTCGCTCGTACCATTCGTGTCGGTCATGTTCGGGTTCGAGTTCTTCTCACGGGTGCTCGTTTCCGTGCTGATCTCGATCTTTCCGGTACTGCTCGGAACGCTGGAAGGCGCGCGGAGCCTGCCCCGGCAACATCTCGACGTGGCGGCGATCTTCGGCTCGCGCGAAGGCCAGCTCTGGCGCGACGTGATCGTCCCCTATGTGACGCCCTACGCAATGTCCGGCATCAAGCAGTCGATCGCGCTCGCGATGGTGGGAACGCTCGTCGCCGAGTTCTTTCTCAACCCCGACGGCGTGGCAGCGGTGCTCCTGCAAGGCACCACCACGATCGACTCGGCATCGGTGCTCGCCGTCACCGTCTTCGTGGCCGCACTCGCCGTGGCGCTGGTGGGCGTCGGTGAACTGATCGAACGGCAACTGGTCCGATGGCGACAGACGGCAGTCGGTTAGGCCGTTCGACGATCCGCCGCCCGGCGCAAGGCCGGCGCTGGCTCACGTCCATGCGGATGGCCCCCGTCGTGTCGGGCGCGATCTTGCTCGCCGTCTGGGAGGCCTACGTCCGCACCCGGCTCCCGGATTTTGTCGCGACGCCAAGCGGAATCCTCCTGGCAATCCCTGCCACGGTCGCGAGTGCGTCCTTCTGGTCGGACGCCGTCGCGAGCCTTGGTGCGATCGTGGAGGGCGTCGCGATCGGAACCGTGGCCGGGATCCTCATCGGAGTTGCCATGGGCCGGGTGCGCGAGGTGGACTGGTTCCTGTCGACATATATCCGCGCCCTGTACGCCCTGCCGCTCATCGCGCTCGTGCCGATCGCCATCATCTGGGTCGGCTACCAGCCGGAGGCACGGCTGGCGATCGTCGTGATCTCGGCCTTCCTGCCCGTCGCCGTCACCACCGCGGACGGCACCCGGGCGATCCCGAAGGACTACCTGGACGTCGGCCAGATGTTCGGCGCAAGGGCGCACCACGTCTGGTTCGGGATCGCATTGCCAACGGCACTGCCGCACATCGTGGCAGGGATCGAGCTCGGATTCGCACGCGGGATCACGAATGCGGTCGCCGTCGAGGTTCTTGCGAGCGTCCGCGGCATGGGCATGTCGGTCTTCACGAAGTCCGCCGAGCTCAACGAAAACGCGTCCTTCGTCTACGTGCTCGTCCTGGCCATCTTCGCGGTCGGCGTCCGGGAATTCATGATTCGTTCCCGCCGGCGGCTCGCTCCCTGGTACCAGGGAACCTGACGCTTCCGGATCGACCCCGAGGGCGATCATCGTCGCCCGGCGCCAGCCATTACAATGCAGTACCGCCGCGGCCGACGGATCCCTGGGCAACTGATACCGGAACGTGAAGTACGACGACGATTCTTTGCGAAGCCCGGCCCGCGCGGCGCACACCCCAATGATGCAGCAGTACTTGAGCCTCAAGGCCGAGTACCCGGACCTGCTGCTCCTCTACCGGATGGGCGATTTCTACGAGCTCTTCTACGAGGATGCCGAGAAGGCCGCGCGCCTGCTCGACATCACACTCACGCAGCGCGGCGCCTCGGCGGGCACGCCGATCAAGATGGCCGGCGTGCCCTACCACGCGATCGAGCAGTATCTGGCGCGGCTCGTGAAACTCGGCGAGTCGGTGGCGATCTGCGAGCAGATCGGCGACCCGGCCACCTCGAAAGGACCCGTCGAGCGTGCGGTCACGCGCATCGTGACGCCGGGCACGCTCACCGACGCTGCCCTCCTCGAGGAGAAAGCCGACAACCTGCTCCTCGCACTCGCCGTCGAGACCGAGCGTGCGGGTCTTGCCTGGCTGAATCTCGCGAGCGGCGAGCTGCGCGTCATGGAGGTCGCGCCGCGCGCATGGCGTGCCGAGCTGCAGCGCATCCGACCCGCCGAGGTGCTGATCGCCGATGGCGCGACGATCGATAATCCCGCCGATGGCCCGGCAGTCGCGCGACTCCCCGCCTGGCAATTTGATATCGAGTCGTCGCGGACGAGCCTGGCTAAGCATTTCCGGGTGCACGATCTTGCCGGATTCGGGTGCGAGGACTTGGGCCCGGCCCTGGCCGCCGCTGGCGCGCTGATCGGCTACGCGCGCCGCACCCAAGGCCAATCGCTCGACCACGTCACTCGGCTCTCGGTGGAGCGCCGCGACGAGTACGTGCGCATGGATCCTGCGACGCGGCGCAACCTGGAGCTCACCGAAACCCTGCGCGGCACGCCGGCGCCGACGCTTTTCAGCCTGCTCGACACGTGCTCGTGCGCCATGGGCAGCCGCATGCTGCGCCACTGGATCCACCACCCGCTGCGCGACCGCGCCGTGCTCATCGCCCGGCACGACGGGATCGAGGCGCTCGCCGGCGAAGCGGGCGGAGGTC
>JBAVOG010000620.1:0-2495 GCA_049691875.1 Burkholderiales bacterium
CCGCGGTTCGGGGTTGCCTTTCAACTTGCGACGCTCGCACGCAACGAGCTCAAGGCGACCTATTTCGTCGATCCTCTGTTCTCTTTTGCCCTGGGACTCGAACCCCTGGCACGTGTCATTCACGAAATTGGCGAGCACGGACAGGAGATTGCCCTGCACATGCATCCCGAGTGGCTCACGGATCCGCGATGTGTGGGGTTGCCGGATTTCGCGGGACCTTACCTTTGGCAATACGAGCTAGAGGATCAAAGGCGCTTGATGCACGCGGGCTTGGCAAGACTGGCCGATGCCGGGGCGGGCTCCATCCGGGCATTCCGAGCAGGCAATTACGCTGCGAACCATGACACGATGCGGGCGCTTCGCGAGGCGGGGATTTCCTTCGATACGAGCTTGAACGCGTGCTACGCGGAATCGTTTCCCGATCTCGCGGGCCGGGACGAGATTTGCGCACCGTCGCACGTCGACGGGATTGTCGAGTTTCCCGTGACCACTTTCGTCGACCGTCCGCCTGACCGGCGCAGGCATATGCAGTTGGGTGCATGTAGTCTTTCCGAGGTTCGCTATGTGCTCGAGCAGGCTGCCGCCGCGGGATGGTCCGCCGTCGTGATCGTCATGCACAGCTTCGAGCTCATGCGCGTCGGTCGGTTTCAGAACGGCGGTCCCCCGATGCACTCCAGACTACTCGTCCGGCGCTTCGAACGCCTCTGCGAGTACCTGGCAGCCAATCGGAAGTGGATGAGGACCTCTCACTTTTCGGACCTCGATCTGGCTTCACTGCAGGAGCCGGGAAAAGCGCCCCACATCGTCTCCTCGTCACTCCGCACCAGGGCACGCCAGGTCGAACAGCTCATCTCAAGGTTTCACTGACTTTCGGCGCTCGAGCGATGCGATCCAAAGAGGCGCCTCGATGGGAGGAGACGACTTACCAGCTCGCCTACCGCTTGGGGGAATTCACGCTTTTCTCTCGCGTTTTCATGGCACTCAGTCTTCGGAACCACTTCTTGAACCTGACCCCGGACCCGGCGATTCCCCCACCGCCGCTTGGGCGATTCGATGATGGAATCGAGGCGATCGTTACCCGCTCGCACCCAGTAAGCGAGAAGTTGCCAAAGCTGCGCAGAATTCCGAGAGCCTTACGATACGTCCCGTCGCAGTACGCGCGCCACCATACCGAGTTGCGCGGAAGCTTCGAAAGCTATCTGGGCAAGTTCAGCGCCAAGACGAGGAATACGCTCCGCCGAAAGGTGAAGCACCTCCTCGGCCAAGGCGCCGGGAGCGGGATGCGCGAATACCGGGAGCCCGGGGACATGCCGGAATTCCATCGGCTCGCACGGATGGTCTCGGCGCTGACGTACCAGGAGAGGCTGCTGGATGCGGGCCTTCCCGACGGTGAGGAATTTCTGGGCGAGCTTCAGGAGCTCGCGCGAGAAGATCGGGCCCGTGGGTACCTTTTGTTTCTTCGGGAAGAGCCCATCGCGTATCTCTATTGCCCCGCCCAGGATGGAGTGCTCCTCTACAGCCACTTGGGCTTCGACCCGAAGCATGCGAGGTTCTCGCCTGGAACGGTTTTGCAGTATCTCGTCTTCGAGGCCCTATTCAAAGAGCGGACATTCCACGCATTCGACTTTACCGAGGGCGAGGGTGCTCACAAGAAGCTGTTCGCAACGCATGCGATCCAGTGCGCCGACATTCTGTACTTGTCGCCCGGCGCAGGAAGCTTGCTTTGGGTGTGCTTGCACATGTGTCTCGACGAAACGAACGCGCTTGCGGGACGAGCGCTTGCCGCGCTGGGCATCAAGTCCCTGGTGAAACGTCTGCTGAGGCGCACTTGAGTATACGGGTGGCGCTGGCGCTCATCACCATCCTGATCTGCTACGGATCGCTGTATCCCTTCGACTTCACGCAGCCCCAGGCGTCGACCCAGGCGTGGCGGAGCTTCCTGACGGAGATTCACTGGCTCGGTTCTCGTGCCGACACGCTCGGAAATCTGGCATTGTTCGCGCCGTTTGGATACTTTGCCGCGAATGCGCTTGCAGAGCGACATGCAGCGCTCCGCGTTACCGCAACGCTGATTGCGGCACTCCTTCTCGCGCTCGCGCTGCAGGCCCTGCAACTCTATCTGCCGTCGCGATCCGCCGCGCTTGGCGATGTCTTCTGGAACGTGATCGGAGCCCTCTCCGGGATCGCTCTTGCCGAAGCCGTGGGCCTGCGCTCCGTCTCCGCCGTGAGATGGCAAGTCTCACTGCCCGGGGCGATCATTGCCCTGTGGCTGGCTTCCGAGCTAATCCCCTTCGTACCGTCGCTCGACTGGCAGGAGATCAAGAACTCGGTCAAGCCGCTCCTCCATGCCGAGCTTTCCGTCGGAGCATTCGGCCTGCACGCCGTCGCGGTCCTCCTTGCGGGCGAAGCATTGCATCGGCTCTGCAAGGTGCCGCGCGTCTTGCCTGCCCTTGTGGCCGGCATCGTGATAGTCTTTCTTGGAAAGATCCTCGTGT
>JBAVOG010000621.1:0-4124 GCA_049691875.1 Burkholderiales bacterium
GCTGAAAACCGTCGTCGGCACGGCCAAGCTCAAAATAAACCAAAAAACATGGATGATGCGACTTCAACACCACGGCGCCCATGGGCTATGAAGCTATTAACCCGCATAAGCGAGCGCAGCTGGCCTATACACATGAGGTTGTTGTGCCATTTTTGCGGTATTGGTGGCCGAATTGTGGCAGTGTTCCCCCGCCGCGGCTACGGTTAACTCGGATCGGAAAGGCGGCCGTGATGATAAAAAAGAAAATCCTCAATCCTGATCGTATCAGACACATCGATGGTGGCTTTAGCTTTATCCCGCACCGTTTTCTCTGCGATGGCTTTTTAGCCGCCTTGCAGCAAAAGGAGTTGCTTCTGTACCTGTTTTTGGTGATCGCCTCAGACCGCCATGGGCTCTCTTTCTACAGCTACGATGCCATCTGCAGGTTACTGCAGCTGGATCTTGACCAATACCTCAATGCCAGAAACGCTTTGATCGATAAAGATCTGATCGCTTTTGACGGCACCGTTTTCCAGGTGCTGGAGCTGCCTGCAACGCCCGTTTTGGCGGCGACGAAAAAGCGAGCGCATCCCAAGCCAACAAAGAGCCAAGCGACTATTGCCCGGCTTGTCGAGCAGTCATTGAAGCGAATGTGACCATGATGGATGAGAGGTCAGTTGCCTTGGAACAAGCGATCCAGAACTATCTTGAATGGATGGCCGTCAAGGCCTATGCGCAAAGTACTCAAAGAGACTATAAACGCAGGTTGAGCCAATTTCTATCATTTATCAAAGCCGGTAGATACCGCTGGGATGAGATCTTTACCCGCCATACGCTCAGAGACTTCAAAAAAATCAGGGGATCAACCGCGACTCATGCCGTAACCGGACTGTCACGGTATCTCTACGGCCAGGGAAAAATAGCTGAACCGATACGGGTCCGTAAATCATTGCCGTTTTTACCGCTCATTTATGAAGATTATCTTCTCTATCAGAAAAAATGCCGCCAGATATCGGATATCAACGTAAAGCGGATCAGAAGCGTGCTTTGTGCTTTTGATGGTTATTGCCAACGAAACGGCATTCAACTTCGATCATTAAAAATCGAACATGTTGATGCGTTCCGGGATGAATTTTTTAAGGATTTTACCGGTGCCACCTGCCGCCTTTACCGCAGTTATCTGCGGCGATTTTTAAGTTACTTGTACCATGAGCGCCAAGTATTGGCCAACGACCTTGCCCCCATGGTGATCGGCCGGCGTGAATACGGCCAAGCCAAACCGCCCAAATTTTTACGTCCGGCCGAAGTGCAGCAACTCTTTGCCAGCCTAAATCCTTCTTCGGCAAGCGGCATCCGGACCTATGCGATAGTGCATCTTGCCTACTCGATGGGGTTGCGTCCCATAGAGATCAGTCAGATTCGTTTGGATGATATCGGTTTTAGTCAGCAACTGTTGCGCTTAACCGTGCGCAAAGGGGACAATCCGCTTGAGCTTCCCATCCCCGAGCATACCCTGAAGGCCGTTGCGGCCTACATCATCGGCGCCAGGCCCACTACCAAATACCGCCGATTGTTCTTAACCCGGCACCCGCCTTATCGGCCATTGCATCCCAATACGGTCGGGGCGACTATCAGTAAGGCGATGAAACAAGCCGGTTTGAACGCCAGCGCCTATTGGATGCGCCATACCTATGCCCAGAACCTGCTCGAGGCCGGTGCATCAATCTTTGAAATCAAGGAAATGCTTGGGCACGACAAGATCGAGTCCACCAAAAGGTATTTGTGTGTGCATACTAAGCTGATGCGTCAGGTGCTCTTTGATGAGACCCTTTGAAAGCTTCATGGCCCAAAACCTGGAAGCATATGCGGCCTATCGCCGGCAACGGGGCTATGCCAAAAAAGGGATCAATCCGCCTCTGGTTGCTTTCGATCGATACCTTAAAGCGCACGAGGCCAGTTGGGATCAACTGCAGCCGGCATTCTTCCTGCAGCTAAGAGTCAGCATCAGCAAACACCCCAATACGGCCAACAAGATATTGTCGAATCTTCGCAGCCTCTTCGATTTTTTGGTGCGGCGGCAAATCTGTGCGGCCAATCCGCTCAAAGATATCCCGCCGTTGGCCGAGCGTTATTTTGTTCCTTTTGTCTTCTCAACGGAGCAAACCGATCGACTGCTGAAAACCGTGTGTGCAACGATCAGGCGCGACCAAACGAATTTTCTATTTGATCTGGGGATTTATTTGGCCATAGTGATGTTGGCCCGCTGTGGTATGCGAATTAACGAGCCGTTGCGGCTTTGCCGGCACCATTACCGCGCCGATGAGGGCAGCGTTTATATTGAACGGACCAAGTTCAGAAAAGATCGTCTGATACCGCTGCCCAAAGCCGTCCTGGCTGATCTCGATAATTACCTGGCGGCACGCAAGTCCTCGTGTCCGGGTGACCAAAATCCCTACCTGTTGGCGGGCAGAAATGATCAACCGCTTAAGGCTCAACGTGTCCGTACCGTCTTTCATCGAGCCGCCGAAGATATCGGCCTGAAGCAACCCAGACGGACTATGGGCAACATGACCTTCGGATCGCCGGTACCCCACAGTTTGAGGCATTCATTTGCCATTAACACTCTAAACCGGATCAAAGCCCGGGGCATCTCCCCCCAGCAGGCGTTGCCGGTGCTGGCCGCGTACATGGGGCACCGCAAATATCAATACACCGCCGCCTACCTGAAGGTTAAAGATGCCGACGATCTTGCCGGCTTAATCGCGTTTACCAAATCCCAATTGGATGTCGTATGAGGCTCTCGGCGTTTATCCATCAATTTTTTGAGAAGTATTTGCCGCACATAAAAGGCGTGAGCCCCAATAGTATCAAGGCTTACCGGGATACGTTCAAACTGTTTTTGCCGTTTGCCGCAAGCCACTGCAAAATCAAGGTCGGTTCACTGTCGCTCAATCATTTTACACCGGAGATCATCCTCTCTTTTTTGGACCACCTCGAGTCCGAACGTAAAAATACCGCCAAAACCCGCAATCATCGCCTGGCAGCCATAAAATCGCTGGCCAAAATGATCCGCTTTATGTATCCGCAATGGTCGGCATCGATGGATAAGATTATCTTCATCCCTCAAAAGCGCACCCAGCGGCAGCTGATCGGCTTTTTATACCCGCAGGAGATCGATACGGTCTTGAATGCGGTCGATATGAATACAGCGCTGGGCTTCCGTGACTACACCATATTGCAATTGTTGTTTGAGTCCGGCGCCCGTGCCAGTGAGATTGCCGCCTTGAATCTGGATTACTTGAATCCTGAACAATGCACGCTCGCCATTTTGGGCAAGGGCAATCGCTTCCGCCAAATCGAATTGTCTCCCACGACAGTAAAAATGATTAAAGCGTATATCGTCAACTATCGCTGCAAGCCTATGCCGACTTACGCGAAGCGGCTGTTCATCAGTCAGCATGGCAAAGCATTGACGCGTCATGGCATTTACCGCCTGTGCCGAAAATACCTGCGGTTGGCGTTACCAGAAAAAAGACTCGAAGTTCTCAATCCGGTTCATAGCTTTCGTCATTCGTGCGCCGTGAACATGCTGGCCGCAGGCTGCTCAGTGACCGACATTAAAAACCAGCTGGGCCACGAAGACATCCAATCCACGATGGTATATCTGCAAATGGATCTATCGCGCCGAAGAAGAATCCAGGAAAAATTCACCGAATACACACAGGCTGTAATGAGCCGCAATGCCGCCATAGAAGCACTTATCGCCCAGGAAGAAAAAGACGACATTATGACATGGTTGGATAGTCTCTGAAACCGGCAGCAACCTGTTGCCCGGATAAAAAGTGGTATACTGAAAGGCCATTATTTATGTTACCAACTTGCACAAAAGATGGGTGATAAAAACCGCTATGCAAATGATATCATGGCTAAAAATACGGTTTGCAGCTAAATCGTTTGAAATTGCAATGCTTACAATGGGATAGACCAGATGGCAACATAATAGCAGAAGGCTGTTGCTCACTTAAATGATTGATACTTTGGTATTTGCAAAATACGGTATAAAAATCTGCGTCGTTTTTGCGTCGACATTAGTAACTTTGTTATCTTCGCCTCAATTGGGAATCTTAACATCGTCATCATCATAT
>JBAVOG010000622.1:0-2534 GCA_049691875.1 Burkholderiales bacterium
CCGCGGTTCGGCGCACCGACTCGCGTCGCGCCAAGGGCGCAAGCGCCCGCACCTGCTGCGCGCCATTGCGCCAGCGCGGGCCGACGAGACGCATGCCGATGACCCGTTTCTTTGCGCGCACGACGTAGACGCCACCTGCGATCGGCCACCAACGGTCGCCGGCCTTTTCCATGAACGCAAAGCGCTTCAGCCACTTCGCATGGCCGAACGGCGGCGCGTAGCACCCGAATTTTCCGCCGTTGAGCTCGAAGCCGAGCAGCTTCAGCCAGTCGCGGAGCCGCAGCAGGCCGATGAAGTCCCCGCACCAGGGATACTGTGGTCGCCGGCGCCTGACCATGCGCTCGAGACCCCACAGGCTCATCGGATTGAAACCCGAGATCACGATCTGGCCCTCGGGCATGAGCACGCGCTCGGCCTCGCGCAGGATGTCGTGCGGATGCTCGCTGAACTCGAGCACGTGTGGCAACACCACCAGATCGAGGCTCTGCGACGCAAAGGGCAACAGGCTCGACACGGCACGCACGTCGACCGCCGCGCCATGGCCGGCGTGCAATCGCTGCGGCATGCGGTTGCTACGCAGGAAATCGATCTCGGGAAGGCCGACCTGCAAGGCATTGAACCCGAAGACATCCTCCACTGCGCTGTCGTATTGACCCTGCTCCCAGGCGAGCACGTACGCGCCCTTCGGCGAGCCGAACCACTCGGCGAGGCTGGATTTCTGTGGAGACGGCGACACGCCCCGGATTATCTCGCGAAGGCGCGTTGCCCGCTCGCGGCGCATCGCACGACAAGCCGCGGTGCCGAGGGCACGCGGGGCGCGATTCGCGCTTGGCGGCGGGAATTTGTCACCCGGGCGAGACCGCAGATCCTCTCGTAAGACGCTGTTTTTCCTTGACCCGCTGGGTGTCGGCCGATAGCATGGCCGCGCGCTCGGGAGGTCGTTTGCAGAGGAGACGGGTCACACGGGGATTGGTCGGCACGGTGTTGCTCTGTGCAGCGTCGACGGCGCTCGCCATCGACCCCATTCTGCACAACCTTCCGATCCTGTTGCCCGAACAGGTGCTCCCCGGCGCACCGCTTCTGGTCTCGCCGGTCGAACTGGCCGATCAGCAACCGGCCGACCTCAGCGTGACGGACATCGTGGACCTCGGCGCATGGCCCGACGGTTTCCCCCCTCGACCGCCGGGCGACCTCTGGAAGCGTATCCGGGAAGGTTTTGCGATGCCCAATCTGGAATCGCGCACCGTCGAACGCGAGCAGGCGGCGTATGCGCGCCATCCGGAGCAGATCAAGAAGATGGTCGAGCGCAGCCGCCGGTATCTCTTCTACATCGTCGAGGAGATCGAGCGCCGCGGGCTGCCCACCGAAATCGCCTTGCTGCCGATGGTGGAGAGCGCATTCAATCCGATGGCCTACTCGCGCTCGCACGCGTCGGGACTGTGGCAGTTCATTCCTTCCACCGGCAAGAACTACAACCTCGAGCAGAACTGGTGGTACGACGATCGCCGCGACATTCTGGCATCGACGAATGCCGCACTCGACTACCTGCAGAATCTGTACCGCATGCACGGCGACTGGCAGCTCGCGCTCGCCTCGTACAATTTCGGCGAAAACGGGGTCGCGCGCGCGGTCCAGCGAAATCAGGCGCACGGGAAGCCCACCGACTTTTCCAATCTCCGGATGCCGCGCGAGACGCGAAATTACGTCCCGCGCCTGCAGGCGCTGAAGAACATCGTCGCGAATCCGGCGCAGTTCGGAATCGAGCTGGAGCCGATTCCCGACGCGCCCTACTTCGTCACGGTCGCGCTGACGCGGGACATCGACCTGCGCGTCGCGGCGCGCCTCGCGGAGATGCCAGTGGAGGACCTGATCGCGCTCAATCCGGGACACAACCGTCCCGTGGTCTCTTCGGCCGTCGCACCGACGCTCGTCCTGCCGGCCGACCGCGCCGATGCTTTCGTCCGCAACCTCGAAAACCACGCGGAGCCCCTGTCGGCGTGGCAGACCTACACTTTCAAACGCGGCGACGACCTGGGCAAGATCGCCGCCACGCACGGTCTTACCGAAGCCCGGCTCCGCCAGGTGAACGGCCTGGGACGGTACTCGGGCGTGAAGCCGGGCCATGAGCTGCTCGTGCCGGCCGAAGGTGCCAAGATCGAACCCGATCCGCTGCCGCTGTTCCGCTCGCCCTATACCACCCCGCAGGGTCCCACCATCGTCTATCGCGTCAAATCGGGCGACTCGCTGTGGAGCATCGCCCGGCGGCACGGCGTGACCGTGTCGGAGTTGCGCGCCTGGAATGGCATCGAGGGCAAGAACCTCCGAATCGGGCAGCGCCTCATGATCGAAGTGCGCGGCAAGACTGCGCCCCGTCAAGTCGCGCGACCCTCTTCGCCTTCTTAGTCCTGCCCGTACAGAAAGCAACGCACCGAATGCGTCGCCGACAGCGCGGTGCGCGCCGGGTAGGCCACGCGGCAACGCGCCTCCGCCTGGGGGCAGCGCGGATGAAAATGGCAACCGGCCGGCGGTGACAC
>JBAVOG010000623.1:0-3015 GCA_049691875.1 Burkholderiales bacterium
CGCTGAACGGAGGCGCCCTCGGGGGTGTCACCCAGGTCGCCGCGAGCACTGTCGACGCCGGTGCGGCCGCGATCACCGTGGACGGGAACGACGGTGCCATCAACCTCGCCGGCACGCTCGCGACCACCAGCGCCGCTACGACGGCGGTGGTCATCCGAGACGCGACCACCGCCGCGCTCGGCAACATCAACGCGGCAAGCGGCAGGGTGGTGCTCGGTCAGGCCGGCGTCAACAACCTCTCGGGGGCAGTCACCCAGAAAGCGGGCACGTCGATCGCGGCGGCCTCGCTCAGTACGGTCGGTGGGAGCACGGTCACGCTGTCCAATGCGAATCAGGTCGGCACACTGATCGCGTCCACGCCCACCGGTGGACTCACACTGAACAACGGCAACAACGCGCTGACGGTCGCAGGCAACGTGACCGCGACGAATAGTCCGGTCGCCATCAGCACGGGCGCGGGCACCTACACGCAGAACAACAACGTGGATGTGATCGCGGGCACCGGGGACATCACCGTGACCGCGGACCAGGTGGTCCTCGGAACCAATGGCGGCAACAACGCGCTGCGCACGAGCGGCACGCTGACGCTGAAGCCGGCATCGCCGGGGCAACCCATGCGTGTCGGCAGCACAGCGGGCGCCGATACGCCCGGCACGTTCGATCTGCGCGCCGCCGAAATCACGGCGTTCGCGACCGGCGCGACCGGGCCGATCGTGATCGGCGATGCGGCCGCAAGCACCGGGACGATGACGGTCGCCGGACCGGTGAACCTCGCCGGGAAGTCGGTGACGCTGAATGCGGGCAGCCTCGCGGACGTCGGGATTCAGACCATCACTGCCCAGAACCTCAGCCTCAATGCGCGGACCGGCGCCATCGGCGGGCCGGGTACGCCGATCGACGTGGCCGTGACCAACCTCACCGTGAACACAGTCAATCAGAATGCGCACGTGAGCGAAGCGAATGCGGTGAACCTCGGACCTGGCGCGTCGAATCTCGGCGCGGGCGGGCTCGACCTCGTCGCGAACGGAGCGATCACCCAGACCGGCGTCGTCACCGCGACCGGAAGTTCGACGCTCGCCGCCGGCGCAGGCAACAACATCACCTTGACGAACCTTGCCAACGACTTCGGCACGGTCGCCGTCACGAGTGGCAACGCGGTGGTCCTCAACGACGTCAACGCGCTCACGCTCGGTGCATCGAGCGCGAGCACACTCACCGCGACAGCAGGAGGCGCGCTGAGCGTCAATGGCGTATTGACTGCGAGCGGTCCCGGAAACTCCATCGTTCTCTCGGGTACGAGCTTTGTGAACAACGTGGGCGCGGGAGCGCTGGTGGTGCCCGGTGCCGGACGCTGGATCGTGTACTCGACCGATCCCGCGGGCAATACTTTCAACAGCCTCGCGAGCGGTAACCAGGCGATCTGGAATGCCACCTACGTCGGCAACCCGCCCGCAACCATTCCCGCCGGCAATCGATACGTTTTCAGCACTCCGGCGGCGCTGACGTTCACGTCGACCGACGCATCCAAGGTCTACGGCAACGTCGCGAGCGTTTCCGGAAACTATACGGTGAGCGGCTTCGTCAATGCCGCGACATACGGCAATGTATTCACGCAGGACACCGCCGCAAATGCGTTCACCGGCGCGCCAAGCGTCACGTCCGCGGGCGCGCCCGCGATCGCCAATGCCGGCGTTTATCCGATCACCGTAGCGGCAGGGTCGCTGGTCTCGACAACCGGCTACACGTTCGCCTTCAACTCGGCCGGCCAGCTCACCGTGAGTGCACGGCCGATCACGATCCTCGCGAACAACCAGTCGCGTGCCTACGGAAGCGCCAACCCGACGACCGGTCCGTACACCATCACCTCGGGCACGCTCGCCAACGCCGACTCGATCACCGATGTCAACGTCACGAGCCCCGCGACAGTGCTCTCCGGCGCAGGACCGTACGCGCTGACACCGACCGGTGCGAACTTCGGCGTCGGCACGGCGACGAACTACCTGATCACCTTCACCGACGGCGTGCTCACGGTGACGCCGCTACCGATCACGGTCACCGCGAACAATCAGGCGAAGGTCTACGGCCAGCCCGATCCCGTGCTCACTTTCACGGCGCCGACCGTGAACGGCGACGTCCTGAACGGCACGCCGGTGCGTGCGCCGGGCGAGACCGTGGCCGGAGGGCCGTATGCGATCACGCAGGGCACGGTGACGAACGCCCTGAACCCGAACTACAACATCACGTTCGTGAACGGCCAGCTCGTCATCACCCCTGCGAACCTCACGATCACCGCGGACAATCTGACGCGACCCTACGGCGATGCGAACCCGCCCCTCACGGCGACGTTCACCGGGCTCACGAATGGCGACACGGCGGCGGCGATTCCCGGCGTGGCGCTGGCCACGCCTGCGGTACCGGCGTCCAACGTCGGCAGCTACGTGATCACCGTGACGAGCGGCGCAAACACGAACTACACCATCACTTACGTGAACGGCCAGCTCTCGATAACGCCTGCGCCGCTCCAGATCATGGCGGACGACAAGGCGCGTCTCTTCGGCCAGCCGAATCCGCCCTTTACGGCGACCGAGTCAGGATTCAAGCTCGGCCAGACGGTCGCCGATCTCAACGGCACGCTGGTTCTCGCCTCGCCTGCGACGACCGCTTCGCCCGCGGGCGCCTACCCGATCATGCCCAGCGGCGTTTCGTCGACGAACTACGCGATCACATTTGTCGACGGTATCCTGGTCGTCGGACAGGCCTTGCTGCCGGCGGACAACGCTCTGATCACGGCCACCGGACGGAATGTGCTGATGGGGAGCGACGAGGTGCCGCCCGGAGCGGTCTCGAACGTGGATCAGTGCGAGCTGGTCACTTCCGTGCCCGCGCAAGCGGGTGGTATTTCGACGGCCCAGCGCGCCTTGAACGTCGCCGCGCGCGGACGGCCGCTCGGCGCACCGGTCTGCGAGACCCCGCCGCAGTAGCGACGCATTCGGCCGATCCCGCTAGGCCACCTGC
>JBAVOG010000624.1:0-1757 GCA_049691875.1 Burkholderiales bacterium
ACGTCACGACCAGATCACCCTGTCGATCCCCTTGCCGCCCCAGCGCCATGTCGATCAATCCTTCGAACCGCCCTCGAACCGCTATGGGTGCAGGGAGTCAGAACCAGCCGACTTCGTCAACGGGCAGCTAGCCCGTCTTATTCATGACGGCCTGTCTGGCGGACTGGCGGATGTAGCCTAAACGGTTGATGTGGCGTAGGATTCGGTTGTCGAAGCCAACCCTGTCCACCACATCGAGCCGGCCACACCCGCCATGACCGACGATACGACTCTGCCGTTCCGGTTTCCAGCCGTTCGGGGCAAGAAGCTCACCGCCGCGTTTGACGGCGGACGCCTGTCGTCGGACGGCGGCGTGATGCTTCTCGCCGAAGCGGCGCGACGGATGGCGATCGCCGAGAAGCTGGCGGCCGTGATCCCCGATCGGCGCGATCCGACGCGGGTGGTTCATCCGCTCGCCGAGATTTTGCTGGCGCGCATCCTCGCCATCGCCTGCGGCTACGAGGACGCCGACGATCTCGACACCCTGCGCAGCGACCCCGCCTTCAAGCTCGCCTGCGGGCGGTTGCCGGAGAGTGGGGTGGACCTGATGAGCCAGCCGACCGTGTCGCGCTGGGAGAACGCGCCGACTTTGCGCGATCTTGTCAGGCTCGGCCTGGTCATGGTCGACCTCTACTGCGCCAGTTACGCCGCGCCGCCCGAGGCGGTCGTGCTCGACATCGACGATACGCTCGACGTGGTTCACGGCCACCAGCAGCTGTCGCTGTTCAATGCCCACTACGACGAACGCTGTTTCCTGCCGATCCATGTCTACGATACCGCCACCGGTCGTCCGGTGGCCATGATCCTGCGGCCGGGCAAGACGCCCTCCGGCACCGAGGTGCGCGGTCACATCCGCCGTCTCGTCCGGGCGATCCGCCGCCATTGGCCGACAACCCGCCTCACCATCCGCGGCGACGGCCACTATTGCCGGCCCGAGGTGATGGACTGGTGCGAGGCGAACGACGTCGATTACATCTTCGGCCTCACCGGCACCAAGGCCCTCGCCGTCAAGCTCGAGGCGGTCGCCGACGATATACGCGTCGAGCGCGCGATCGATGACGGGGACGCCGTGCGCGGCTTCGCCGAGACCACCCACGCCGCCAAATCCTGGAAGCAGGAGCGCCGCGTCGCCGCCCGCATCGAAGCGACGCGGCTCGGTCTCGACATCCGCTACGTCGTCACCAACATCGCGACCGGCACGGCCGAATGGCTCTATGCCGACCTCTATTGCGCCCGCGGCCAGGCCGAGAACCTGATCAAGCTGCACAAGGCCCAGCTCGCCTCCGACCGCACCAGCTGCCGGGCCGCGACTGCCAACCAGATGCGGCTTGTCCTTCACACCGCCGCCTACTGGCTGATCCTCGCCGTGCGCGACGCCATCCCCAAGGCCCATGCCCTCGCCAAGGCCGAGTTCAACACGATCCGGCTCCGGCTCCTCAAGGTCGCCGCCCGCATCACCGAAACCGCCAGCCGCGTGCGCCTCGCCTTCGCCAGCGCCTGCCCGGATGCCGTCCTCTTTCGCCATCTGGCAGTCTCGATCAGACCCGGCGTGCCCTGAGCCGAGGGGCGTCAGGTCCCTCGAAACCCGTCCCCATTCTCCAACGCGTTCATCAAATTCCAGCCCACACCGCGGTGAAAAAGACGCCGCCAAGAACTGCGGCCGCCGTCACGACCATGCCAACCGGCTGCCAAAATCCGAGCCCCCATGAATAAAGGCG
>JBAVOG010000625.1:0-1636 GCA_049691875.1 Burkholderiales bacterium
CCGGCGCACACGACGGCCATCAGCAGGCCGCGGTAGGACACGTCCAACAGCGCCACGGCTTCGCCCGGGTTCAGCGCCGCGCCGAGGGCAGCGGCGTCGGGATGAGCCAGTTCGACCTTAGCTTCAAGCCGGGCGAGGCGATATGCCTCGAGTGCCGCCGTGTGGTCACTGAGCGATACGCCGATCCGATCTTGGTCGCGACGGACCGTTGGCCGCCCTGCTTCGGGCTGCACGCCGCGCTCCAATGCATGTAACTGGCGCTCCCGTTCAAGCACCTCTCTGCCGGCCGGACTCTTCCTCAAGGCGGCCCGGTGGCGCAGTCGAATTCCGCGACTGCGACCCAGCGTTTGCACGGCAAGGTTCCAGCGACTGCCAGCCACACAGGCCCATGCCAGTGTCGTCAATACTTCTGAGTACTCCTCGCCGCTTTGGTCGATCTCAGCTTCGTCGACGGCGGCCAGGTAGCGATGCTCAAAGGCGCTGATGCGCGGTTCGAGCAACTCGCAGGCTCGCTCCCATTGGTTTAGCAAGAGGCGCTGCTTCGCTTCCAGCCGCGCCGCATCCAAAGCCAACTCGTCGTGCAGCGCGCCACTGTCGAGTGCCTCTTTCAAAAGGTCGACCGACTTCGCTGGCTGGTCCAGGCCATACAGCATGGCCAGTGACACGCGGTTTTTCGCGCGGACGCGTGCGCGGTCCGCCTCCGGAATCTCCTCGAGCAGCGCCTCCATCCGGCTCATTGCTGCCTCGGCGAGTGCAAGGATTCGCTTCATCCGGCGTCGAGAAGGCGGGGTATCGGGCTCGCCGTCGACTTTGAGCCAGCGCGAGCGCGCTTCGAGTCGTCCTCGTTCTTCGTAGGCCTGAACGGTGTGAAACCCCGCCACGCCCACCCAGAAATTGCGCCGGACGGAGGGATCGTCAATCCTTGGCAGCACGCGCTCGCCACGCCTGATCAGTTGCTCGGTTTCTCGCGGTGGCAGCAGGCCGTGTCGGACGATGTCTTCGATCGTCAGCAGCGTTGCCTCGTCGTCGCCCAGCGCCTCGCATCGACTTAAGTGCGACAGCATCCGGGTTCGGGCCCAGGCGAGGTCACGCTGAGGGTGATCCTCGGGCAGGGCGAGAACCCCGTCCACCGCAAGGCGCGCCAATCGTGCGATCCCCAGGTCGTCCAGCACCGCCTTTGCGACGATCGCACGCCGCGCCGACTCGTCGTGGCGGTCCGTGAATTGTTCGCCCTTGAGCCAATCGTTGAACCACCAACCGACCTGATCAAGGATGTCGGCCGCCGAATCCGATCGGTGATTCGTTTCCGAACTGTCGGCAAGCGCGACAGCCCGAGCAAGCAAGTACAGGAAGCGCAGACCGAAGGACATAAATCCTTCGGCGGCCGCGATTCGTCGTGTCGCCTCGTCTGGCGCCCCGATCGTTCGGGTGATGAAGCCCATCTGTCCGGCGACTTCGCCCTCGTCGATCGCCTCCAGTGGCTTTCGTGGCGGCGGAACGACGAGGGGAGTTCTTATCAACGCTGCCAGGCGCGCGTCCACCTCGCCATCGGCGCATAGGCCATGCCGCTCCTGCAAGTCGGCCACTGCGGACTCGGTCGCCGTCCCGAACACTCCGTCCGGCTTGACCCTTGAAT
>JBAVOG010000626.1:0-5026 GCA_049691875.1 Burkholderiales bacterium
ACCGAGCTTGCGACCTTCCGCGATGAGCGACCCGCGCCAGTCGACCACCGTCCCGAACACGTCGAAGGCCAGGGCCTTCACCTCGCGCAGGC
This sequence comes from Burkholderiales bacterium, assembly GCA_049691875.1. Taxonomy (GTDB): domain Bacteria; phylum Pseudomonadota; class Gammaproteobacteria; order Burkholderiales; family SG8-39; genus JAABRB01. The sequence goes on from JBAVOG010000626.1 coordinate 93, forward strand.
TGCGCTTCATCCGGATGCCTCCTCACCGCTGCGCGCTGCCGTCGCCTCCGGCAGGAAGATCTGCAGCAGATCGTTCAGGAATCGCTGCCCCAACGGAGTCGGCCTGATGCGCTGGTGGTCGCGCTCGATCAGGCCCTTCGCCTCGGCGGCCGCGAGCGGCTCCTGCAGCGCAGCAATTCGCACACCGGTACGATCGGTGAACCACGCGACCGGCACCCCGTCGGTCAGGCGCAGTGCATTCATCATGAATTCGAACGGCAACTCACTCGCAGCAAGGTTGCGGCGCTCGACGACCTGTGTGCCCTGTGCGACGCGCCGCATGTACTCGGCCGGAGTTCGTGCCCGGACTTCGCGCACGATCCGGTCGGCAAACGAGACCTTCGCGTGCGCACCGGCGCCGATACCGAGATAGTCGCCGAAGCGCCAGTAATTGAGATTGTGCCGGCATTCGCGATCCGGGCGCGCGTAAGCGGAAGTCTCGTAATGCGCGTAACCCGCACTTACGAGCAGCCGCCCGACGCTCTCATGAATGTCGGCCTGGGTGTCCTCGTCGGGGAGCGACGGTGGATGCCGATGGAAGAGCGTGTTGGGCTCGAGCGTCAGATGATAGAACGACAGGTGCGGCGCACCGGTGGCGACGGCCAACGCAACGTCGGACTCCGCCTCCGCGAGAGTTTGCTCCGGAAGCGCATACATGAGGTCCAGATTGAAATTCGCAAAGTACCGCTGCGCGATCTCGACGGCACGGCGCGCCTCGTCCGCGTCGTGAATTCGCCCGAGGGCTGCCAGGTGCCCCGAGTTGAAACTCTGGATTCCGATCGAAAGCCGATTGATCCCCGCGGCAGCAAAGTCGCGGAACTTGTCGGCTTCGAAAGTGCCGGGATTCGCTTCGAGCGTGATTTCCGCGCCGGGCTCCACGTTCAATCGTGCACGTATTCCTGCGAGGAGCGCGTCGATGGCAGGCGCCGAGAAGAGGCTGGGCGTGCCGCCGCCGAGAAAAATCGCGTGTGTCCTGCGGCCCCACACTGACGGCAGCGTGGTCTCAAGGTCGGCCAGCAGCGCCGCCACATAGCTGTCCTCGGGCACCGCAGCGCGCGCCTCGTGAGAATTGAAGTCGCAATACGGACATTTCCGCACGCACCAGGGCAGGTGCACGTACAGCGCAAGCGGCGGCAGGCTCGCGAGCCGGACGCCGCGTGCGGGGAACTGTGCTTGAACGATAGTCGGCGCCATGGGATCGGGCTTCACCTGCCCGCGAATGATATCCGCACCGAATCGAACGCCTGCGCCGATTTCAGGGCTCCTCGCGCAGCAGTGCGATGAGGCGCGCAAGCGCCCGGCCACGGTGGCTCAAGGCATTCTTTCGGGCCGGTTCGAGTTCTGCTGCGGTCTTCCCAAGCGCAGGCACGAAGAAATGCGGATCGTAGCCGAAGCCCCCCGTACCACGCGGGCCGTCGATCACCTCACCGTGCCAGCGACCCTCTGCAATCAACGGCTCTGGGTCTTCTGCATGCCGTACGAGCACCACCACGCAGTAGTAGTGGGCGCGCCGGTCAGACTCACTCCATAGCAGTTCAACCAGTCGCTCGTTGTTTCGGGCATCCGATCTCGGCTCGCCGCCGAACCGGGCCGAATGCACTCCGGGCGCGCCGCCGAGCGCAGCCGCGCAGATCCCGGAGTCGTCGGCCAGCGCCGGCAAACCGGTGTGACGTGCAGCGTTGCGAGCCTTGCCGAGGGCGTTTTCGACGAACGTCGAATGGGGTTCGTCGACGTCCGGCACGCCGAGGTCGGCCTGCGGCACGACTTCGATGCCGATGGGCGCGAGCAGCTCACGAAACTCGCGCAGCTTTCCGCCGTTGGAGGATGCGAGGACGATACGTTTCACGGGCCGGACGCTCTATTCCACGCCGAGCGCGGTCCGCTGACAGTCGATGAGCTTGCGTATGCCGTGCTCCGCAAGCGCGACGAGCGAGTCCAGCTCGCGGCGCGAGAAGGCCTTTCCCTCCGCAGTGCCCTGGATCTCGACGAAGCCCCCGCTGCCGGTCATGACGACGTTCATGTCGGTATCGCACGCCGCGTCCTCGGCATAGTCGAGATCGAGTACCGGGACACCAGCGTACACGCCAACCGACACGGCCGCTACGCAATCGCGGATGGGCGACTCTGCGAGCGCGCCTTCGCGCAGCAGCCTGGCGACGGCGTCGTACAGCGCGACGAAGCTCCCGGTGATGCTTGCCGTGCGTGTGCCGCCGTCCGCCTGGAGGACGTCGCAATCGATCTGGATCGTCCGGGCGCCCAGCTTGGACAGATCGGTGATCGCGCGCAGGGAACGACCGATGAGCCGCTGGATCTCCTGCGTGCGCCCGGACTGCTTGCCGCGCGCCGCCTCACGGTCGGTCCGGGTATTGGTGGAACGCGGCAACATCCCGTACTCCGCCGTCAGCCATCCCTGGCCGCGGTCCTTGAGAAATGCCGGAACCCTGTTTTCGACGCTCGCGGTGCACAGCACGCGGGTGTCGCCGAATTCCACGAGAACGCTGCCCTCGGCGTGCTTCGTATAGGCGCGTTGAATACGGACCGCCCGGAGCTCGTCGGCGCGGCGCCCGCTTGGCCGACCGCCCGACCCTGGATCAGCTCCCGCGTCGGTCATTCCCGCTGTGTTTCCGGATCGCATTCCGGATCTCGTCGATCGCGCCTTCGATCTCGTCGTCGGTGAGGTATCCCGGCGCGGCGGGTGGGGTGGTCTTGTGAAACTGCGCGACCGTGCTCTTGAACTCGTTCTCGTCCATCGTGACCGTGGAAATCCAGGTTGGCGCCTCGTCCCCGAGCTCGTCCGCCCAGGTCATTGCGAGGGCCGAGAGGTTGTCCCCTTCCCGCCCGGCGCGCGCTTCCGCCATGTCGAGCAGCTTGGGGACCGCGGTCAGCATGTCCGCGCGCAGCAACTCCTCGCAGATGATCTTCGAGTTCAGCGCACCCCATAGCCCGTCGGTGCAGATGAGTATGACGTCGCCGTGCTTGAGCGCCACGCGCCGCGAGAGGTCCACCCGGGGAACCGTCATCTGGCCGAGACAGTTGAAGATCTTGTTGCGGTCGGGGTGCGCGGGGACCGCTTCCTCGCGGATCCGCCCGGTGTCGACCAGGATCTGCACTCTCGAGTGATCCTTGGTCACGTGCTCGACTCGCCCCTCCCGGATGAAATAGAGCCGCGAGTCCCCGACGTGCGCCCAATGCGCCAGCCCGTCCTGCACGATGCATGCGACGCACGTCGTACGCGGCGTCTCGAGCAGGTTGCGCTGGTTCGCATAGTCGATGATCGAGTGGTGCGCGTTGGTGATCGCGTTCAGGAGGAACCGGAACGGATCCTCGAGCCTCGGCGTCGCCTCGCGCTGATAGGCCTCGCCGATGAACTGGGTGGCGATCTGCGCGGCGACCTCTCCGTGCAGGTGCCCGCCCATGCCGTCGGCCACGACCATCATGAGTGAGTCACGCGTATACGCATAGGCCACGCGGTCCTGGTTCATCTTGCGTGGTCCCTGCCGGCTGTCCTGGTAGATGGAAAATTTCATCGTGGCAGACTCCGCATCAGGCCGCCGACTTGCGCGCCAGCTTGAGCAGCGTGCCACGCAGCGACGAGACGAATGTCTTGCGGCGCGGTGTTTCCGGGTCGCGCTCGCGCAGCAGCACCTTCTGCAGGGCGAGCACGCTCTGCGGCCGCTTCATGTGATCGAGCTGCAGGCACCAGTCGATGGTCTCGAGCAGCTGGTCGGAGTATCGCTTTCCGAACAATTTCGTGGCGGAGACGTAGCGGTCCTTGTCCATGCGCTGGTCGGCCGCCTGCGGCGCGGCGCCCGCGATGCACGCGAAGATGCTCGCGCCCACGGAATACACGTCCGACCAGGGTCCGAGCAGCTCGCGGTTCTTGTAGTGCTCGGGAGAGGCGAATCCCGGGGTGTACATCGGATTCAGCTTGAAGCCTTCGGCGGTGAGCGTCTGGCGGGCCGCGCCGAAATCGATGAGGACCGGTGTGCCGTCGTTTCTCACATAGATGTTGGCGGGCTTGATGTCCAGGTGCAGAAGCTTGTTCAAGTGCACTTCGCGCAGGCCGTTCAGCAGCATGGTGAAGACGCGCCGGATGAAATTCTCCTTGATCGCGCCGCGCCGCGCCAGGATGTGTTCCTGCAGGGTGCGGCCGCGCTCGTAGCGCATCACCAGGTAGACGGTCTCGTTTGCGCGAAAGAAATTCAGCACTCGCACCAGATTCGGATGGGAGAGCTTCGCCAGTGCCCGACCCTCCTCGAAGAAGCATTTCATGCCGTAGCGGAACGTCGGCAGATTCTCCTCCGAGATCGACGGCAGGACGTCACCCTCGCGCCGCAGCGCCAGCGAGCTCGGAAGGTACTCCTTGATCGCAACCGGCTGGGCATTTTCGTCTTCCGCGAGGTAGACGAGCGAGAAGCCGCCGGCGGAGAGCACCTTGGTCACGCGATAGTTCTGGAGCTGGTACCCCTCGGGCAGCGGAATATTGGCTTGGCTGGGCATCGGCTGCCGATTTTATTTCGGAACCCTGCTTATTCGAGGCTCTGTCCAGCGGGCTAGAATACGCGTCATACGCGGCGGATTGTCTGGGTTTGACCCGCCAAAGTAAAGCGGAACGACCCCTCCAGCGACAACGCTTCCACACACGACATGACAAGAAGCATGACAGGCTACGCCGCGGTGACCCGGGAATTGCCCCAGGGAATGCTGCAGATCGAATTGAAGACGGTAAATGGCCGCTATCTCGACATGCAGTTCAGGCTCGCGGAGGAATTTCGCTGGGCCGAGCCGCAGCTGCGCGACCTTGCGTCGGGTGCCCTTTCGCGCGGCAAGCTCGACTGCCGGCTTTCGTACGCCAGCGCCCCTCTGGCGAGTGCGGGCGGCGGGTTGGACACCAC
>JBAVOG010000627.1:0-1969 GCA_049691875.1 Burkholderiales bacterium
GTCCAGGAAAACACGAGGATCGATTTTTCGGCAAAATCCCGGGTCACGGTTTCACTTTTCTTTTGCGATCTAAAAACCGCACGGAAAAAACGGCGACGGTTGTAAACAGATAAAGGGTTATCCCGCAGGCAAAAATAGACCGAAACTCCAGGCTGTCGTAATCGGCAGCTTTGACCAGTGCGATGTGGGCGGTCAGTGTCCTGGCCGGATCCACAAGACTTTTAGGGGCGGCGATGGCGTTGCCGGCCAACATCAATGCAATGAGGGTATCTCCCAAGGCGCGTCCCAAGGCGAGGATGAATCCCGATGTCATCCCGCCGAGGGCCTTGGGCAGCATCACGTACAGCAACTGCTGCACACGGGTGGCGCCGAGAGCTTTGGCTGCCTGACGATAAGCCGGATCGACCGCCACCAGACTGTCTGAAAAAAAGAGGATCATGGTGGGGCTTATCATTACGGCCAGCATGATGCCGGCTGCCAGCACGCTCATCCCTGGTCCGCCCAGGCCGTCGCGGATCAGCGGGACCAGTAGAAAGATGCCCACGAACCCGTAAATCACCGTGGGGATGCCGGTCATGAATCGAACCAGTGCCCATAAAAATCGGCGCAAGCGCGGTCCGGCGAGGCCCGTAATCACGAAGGCGGTTCCCAGGGACATCGGCAGGGCAAGGGCTACGGCCGAAAGGGCGATCCAAAGGGTGCCGGAAATCATGGCCCCTATGCCGTAAAGGCCATGATGAGGGGACCATTGGGAGGAGAACACCGCCAAAAATGAGGCTTCGCGGAAAAAAGGGAGACCAAGCACGATCATGAACAAAAAAACCGACGATGTCATGACCGCGCTGGCCGCGGCGCATAACATAAATGCCCCCTCTGCGATGTTCTCCCAGTAAGCTCTCATTTCACCGGGATGAATCCTTTTTCCGCTACGATTTGCTGTCCTTCGGGGGTAAAGAGGTACTCGATGAACAGCCGCGTCAACCCTGCGGGTTCGCCCCTGGTATTGCTGTAGAGTCCGCGGGATATCTTGTATTGACCGCTCTTTACGGTCTCAAGGGTCGGCATCACGCCGTCGATTGCTGCCGGGGCGACGCTTTGGTCCATGTGGCCGACGGAAACATAGCCGATCGCATAGGGATCATTGGCGACGGCGGTTTTCATGGCCCCATTGGACGGGACGAAAAGGGCCTTTTTGTTTATGTCGCCCTTATCCAGGGCTTTTCCCCAGAAAACCTCGCGTGTTCCACTGGCTTCGTCACGGGTGTAAAGCGTAATGGCGTGATTGGCGCCGCCCAAGGCCGACCAATTATCGATCTTGCCGGAGAAAATATCTTTCAACTGGTCTTTGGTAAGGGATCGGACGGAATTTTTTGGATTAACCACGACACCGACGCCGTCAATGGCCCATTTATAAAGTTTGAGGTTGTATCGTTCGACTTCTTCCGGCTTTGGTGCGCGGCCGGAATTACCGATGTCCACGAGCCCCTCGCCCACCTGCTTGATGCCGACCCCCGAGCCGCCGCCGGCTATGGTGATGACGATATCTTGGTTGTGCGTCATAATCCGTTTGGCGGCTTCTTGCATGACCGGGATGTGGGCCGTGCCGCCGGCGATCTTTATGGTTCCTTTTTGTCCGTCAAAGACATCCAGTGCCCCGGCGAAACAGGGTGACGTCATAAAACACACTGCAAATAAAAAGATCAGCAATCGGGTTGATGTTTTGGCCATGTTATTTATCCCTTTTAAATAAAATGATTTCAGCATCCAATCGATAAAGCGCCTTATCCACTTTCACCCACAGAGTTCACGCTTTCAGTTTTTTATTTCATCACCATTTCAAACAAGGCCTGGATCTTGGTGCGAATCTGGCCTTCATCGTTGTCCGAGTAGTCGGATTCGATCTTCAGATAGGGCAAACCATGCTGGTCGTTCACATGCCGGCCGATTTTATGGGACTCCACATTGTACG
>JBAVOG010000628.1:0-1685 GCA_049691875.1 Burkholderiales bacterium
GGACTACATGGATGTGTCGTCCGGCGGCCTCTCGCCGCTGCAGAAGATTCCGCTGTCGGCCGGGTACCAGGTGCCGTTCGCGGAGAAGGTGAAGAAGGAAACCGGCATCAACACCATGTCGGTCGGCCTGATTGCGGGCGCCCAGCAGGCGGAAGACATCGTCGCGCAGGGCAAGGCCGATCTGATCTGCATCGGCCGCGCGGCGCTGTGGGACCCACGCTGGGCCTGGCACGCGGCCGAGGAACTCGGCGCCGAGACGCCCTATGCGCCGAAGATGATGGCCGGTCATCCCAAGCTGCGTCCGCAGCTATTCCCGAAACGGGCACAAGCGGCGGGGTGAGCCGACCGTCCAAGCGTCAGGAAAGGTCCGCGCGGATCATTCGCGTCAGCCGCACTTGCCTGCAGGCGAGTTCGGGAGCGCCCGCCGGATTGCGCCGTCAGGCCAGCGTGTTCTCGCGCTGCCGAGCAGCACCGCTCGCCGCGCGGTGTGCGGCGTCGACGAGCTTCAGCATCGTGTCGATGGTGATCGAGCGGAACGTGGCGAGTGCGATCTCGTCGATCTCGGTCAGGACCCGGCCGAGCGCGGTGCCGACTTCGGTGACCGGCTCGCCCTCGTCCTCGGGCGAGCGCGCGCCGATGTCCTCGAAGATTTCGATCACGTCCATCAGCGTCAGTCGCCTGGCGTTGCCGCTGAACCGGTAGCCGCCACCAACGCCGCGGGCGGATTCGACGATCCCGGCGCGGCCGAGCTCGCGCAGCACCTTCGCGAGGTGATGCGGCGACACGCCGTATTTCTCGGCGATTTCCGCGGCGGCGATTTGCCGGTCCGGATTGGACGCCGCCTCGATGACGCTGTAGAGGGCAAGGCTGGTGCTCTTCTGGAGCTTCATCGATTCACTCCAGGTCGAGCTCCAGCGGAATGAAGGGCGCAGCCATCATTCCCTGGCTGCGGAAGAACGAAAGGATCAGGTGATTGTCCCGCGCGAGCAGCGTGCGCACCTTCGTGACGCCCGCACGCCGGAACGCATCGCATATCGCCGCGAGCAAGGCAGAGCCGATGCCGCCGAGACGCGCGTCGGCGCGCACGTTGATCCCGAAGACCCAGCCGCATGGAGGCGAGCCGAATTCCCAGTCGCGCACCTCACCGATCACGAATCCCTCGATTTCGCCGCGCACCTCCGCCACGAAGAAGAAGCGCTGCCGCGGGCTGCGCGCGCCATAGCGGTGAAACACCTCGTACCAGTAGTCGGTCTTCTCGACGCCGGTGACCTGGGTGTCGAGTGCGATGACCCGGTCGAGATCCTCCGGCTGGACCAGCCGTACGCGCAGATCACCAGGTCCAGGCGCGGTACGCCGTGTCCCGGGCGAATCGGGGGTTGCACGACGACCGGGGCGGTCGGAGTTCAAAATCGGCATTGAAATGCCATATTACACGGTGCTGAGGATGTGCGGTCGGCTCGGTTGACGAGGGACCGCCAAACTAGTATTATCGTACCAAATTACCTAATCCGGATCTCGGCAAATCGCTGGGGACAGCACGTCCAGTCAGGGGGAGGCAATCGTGGTTCAAGCCAGAGCTAAAACCTCTTCGCAATCAAAGAAGAAGGGCCGGCGACCTGCAACCGCCGCCGCGGGCGAACGTAAGCCGGCACCACGGAAGACGGTAGCACTGCGTTCCCCGAAGG
>JBAVOG010000629.1:0-4622 GCA_049691875.1 Burkholderiales bacterium
TGCCGAGCTCGTCGAGGTCGACTACGAGCCGCTGCCGGCCGTCGCCGACACGTACGCGGCGACGCAGGCAGGCGCCGGGCGGGTCTGGCCGGAGATCAGGAACAACGTTTGCTTCGACATCGTCTTCGGCGACGCGAAGAAGGTCGACGCGGCATTCAGCGTGGCGAAGCGCGTGGTGAAGCTCTCGCTCGTCAACAATCGCGTCGTGGCCAACTCGATGGAGCCGCGTGCCGCGCTGGCTGACTATGACCCGGCAAGCGACCGCTCGACGCTTTACACGCCGACGCAGGGTCCGCACAAGATTCTCTCGCAGCTCGTCGATCCCATCCTCAAGGTCGACAAGGAGAAGCTGCGCGTCGTCTCCGGGAACGTTGGCGGCGCGTTCGGCATGAAGATCTTCCTGCATCCCGAGCAGCCCCTGGTCGTGTGGGCATCGCGCCGGCTCAAGCGGCCGGTGCGCTGGACCGGCGACCGGAGCGAGAGCTTTCTCTCGGACGTGCAGGGGCGGGACAACTACTCGATCGCCGAGCTCGCGCTCGACGCCGATGCAAAGTTCCTGGCGCTGCGCGCCACGACGTACGCGAACATGGGGGCGTATCTGTCGAACTTCGGTCCGTTCATCCCGCAACTCGCGTTCGTGGTCATGTCGAGCGTCTATCGCATTCCGGCGATCGCGCTGAACGTCAAGGGGATCGTCACCAATACCGTGCCGGTCGACGCCTATCGCGGCGCGGGCCGACCGGAGGGGATATACCTGACCGAGCGGATCGTCGACACCGCGGCGCGCGAGCTCGGCATCGGGCCGGACGAGCTCCGTCGCCGCAACTTCATCGACACGTTTCCCTACATGACGCCGGTCGACAGCGAATACGACAGCGGCGATTTCGCCGGTGCCATGATGATCGCGATGAAGCGGGCGGACTGGCAAGGATTCTCCGCGCGCCGCGCCGCGGCCGAGAAGCGCGGCAAGCTGCGCGGCTTGGGTCTCGGGATGTACATCGAGCGCTGCGGCGGCGGCACCGGAGACACGGTGACCGTCCGGATCGGCGGCGAGGGAAAGGTCACGGTGATCTCGGGCATGCAGGACAACGGGCAGGGACACACGACGTCCTTCAAGCAGGTGCTTTCCGATCAGCTCGGCATCGACGCAGAGGCGATCGAGGTCGTGCAGGGCGACACGGACATCGTGTCGGACGGCCTCACCGGCGGCAGCCGATTTCTCGCCATAGGCGGCGTGGCGGCAATGGCTGCCGCGGACGAGGCGGTCGAACAAGGAAAGCAGGCTGCGGCCGGACTTTTGGAGGCCGCCGCCGGCGACATCGAGTATCGCGACGGCGAGTACCGCATCGCGGGCACAGATCGAACAGTGTCGCTCTTCGAGGCGGCCAAGCAGGCGAAAGGCCTCAGCGCAACGCACACGCGCACGCCGGAGAAGTACACCTATCCGAACGGTTGCCACATCGCCGAAGTGGAGGTCGACCCCGATACGGGCGCAACGTCGATCGAGCGCTATACCATCGTCGATGACTTCGGACGGACGATCAACCCGATGCTCGCGCGGGGGCAGATTCACGGCGGGACGGTGCAGGGCGTGGGACAGGCGCTGCTCGAGCACGGCTACTACGATCCGGAGAGCGCGCAGCTCATCGCCGGGTCATTCATGGACTATGCGATGCCGCGTGCCGACGATTTCCCGTCGTTCGATTGCACCTTCAACAATGTGCCGTGCACGGGGAATCCGCTCGGCGTGAAGGGCGCGGGCGAGGCGGGCGCGGTAGGCGCACCCGCAGCGCTGGTCAACGCGGTGGTCGACGCGTTGCACGCGCGTACGGGCCGCACGCAGCTCGATATGCCTCTCACCCGCGAGAAGGTGTGGCGGGCGCTCGCAAAGGGCTAAACTGCAATCACGATGGCCGCGCACGTCCTGACTCCGTTCGAGCTGCACGTTCCGGACGAGGCGCTGCAGGACCTGCGCGCGCGCCTCGCGCGGGTGCGCTTTCCGGACGAGCCGCCCGGCGCGCCGTGGACGACCGGCACAAGCGTCGCGTACATGAAGGAGCTGGTCGACCACTGGCGTGACCGGTTCGACTGGCGCACACAGGAAGCGCGGCTCAACGCCTACCGTCAATACACGGCCCCCATCGCGGGCATCGATCTGCACTTCATCTGCGAGGAGGGCAAGGGACCCGATCCCATGCCGCTCCTGATCTCGCACGGCTGGCCGGGCTCGGTCGTCGAGTTCCTCGACCTGATTCCCCTGCTCACGGATCCGGGCCGGTTCGGCGGCGATCCGCTCGATGCGTTCACGGTCATCGCACCTTCGTTGCCTGGCTACACGCTGTCGTTCCGGCCCGGTCAGGAGCGTTTCGGTGTCGAGCGGATCGCCGAGGTTTACGCCCACCTCATGGTCGACGTGCTGGGCTACGAGCGCTTCGGCGTCCAGGGCGGCGATTGGGGCGCATTCGTCGCCTCGCGGCTCGGCTACCAGTTCGCACGACACGTGACCGGCATTCATCTCAATCTGCTGGCCGTGCGGCGCGACACGCAGTTGCTCGAGCATCCGACGGAACCGGAGCGCCGTTATCTCGACGAGCTCGAGCACTGGCTCAAGGAGGAGACGGGCTATCAGTGGATCCAGGGCACGCGGCCGACGACGCTCGCGTTCGCGCTGACCGATTCACCCGCGGGGCTCGCAGCGTGGATCGTCGAGAAATTCCACGCCTGGACCGATTGCGGTGGTGTTCCCGAGAACGCCATCGACCGGGACACGATGCTCGCCGACATCACGCTTTACTGGTTCACGGGCGCGATCGGCGCTTCGTTCTGGCCGTATTACGCCCGGATGCATGGCCCCTGGCCCATCCCGCACGGTGCGACGGTTGATGTGCCGACCGGCTATGCGGAGTTCCCACGAGAGATCCTCCGCCCGCCGCGCTCGCTTGCCGAGCGCACGTACACCGACATCCGGCGCTGGAGCGTGATGCCACGAGGTGGCCACTTCGCTGCGCTCGAGCAACCGCAAGCGCTGGCGACCGAGATCCGGGAGTTCTTTCGGCCGCTGCGCGCGAACTGATCTCGCGTCAGGAGGGCGAAATGCCGATCCAGTCGAACAGCACGCCGGGCGGGAAGGGCACGTGCAGCGTCAACTCGAAGATCCCGTAGACGAAAGCCCCCATTGCGGCGGTGATGGCGAGGGAGATGGGCCAGCGCTCGCGGCTGCCGACCTTGAGCGAGAGGAACGTGCACAGCACGCCCCCGATCGTGAAGCCGAGCAGCCAGATCGCTCCGAGATAGCCGACGATCCATCCGAACATCACGGCCGTGCGGCGCGCCGCAATCGGGGCCGGAATTTGCGCGGCGATTTCGTCTGCGCTCCTGGGCGGCCGTTCGACGCCCCGCGTGATTTCGACGAGGAGCTGCGTGATCGCCAGCACGAACAGCGGGATTCCGACCGCCCACGGGAATAGGCCGGGTCGGAACCCGAACGTCCTGCTTTGCCACAAGGCCGCCCCGACGGCTACCACGATGGCCAGCGTGAAGAGCGTGCCGCGTTCGAACGCGAGCGTCCTGGTCCGGGCCGGCGCCCGCCGGCTTCCCGTGCTCCGGTTCGCGCGCCGCTGCATCGCGCGCTTCAAGATCGGGTAGAAGGCGCCGGCAAGCGTCAGCGCGATGAGGATCAGCACGCCGGGACGCGCAAGCCAGGCGAGGCCGTAGTTGTCCGTCGCGAGGAAAAGGCGGTTCTCCGCGAGCGGTCCCAGGACCACCCCGAGGATCAGCGGCGGCCGCGGCCAGTGGAACTTCTCCATCATCCAGCCGAGCACGCCGAATAGCAGAACGAGGAGGAGATCGGGGAAAGCGTTCTTTTCCGCGAACGCGCCCACGTAGATCAAAAGGAGAATCGGCGGGATGAGCAGGCTGCCCCGGATCATGGTCACCTTGGCGAGCTGCTTCAGGAAGAGGAAGCAGATCGCCACGGTGATCAGGTTCGAAATCACGATCATCCACACGAAGGAAAACGTGAGCGAGAGATGTCCGCCCTGTGATTCGGGCGTGAGCATGCTCGGTCCCGGAACGAGTCCCTGGATGGTGAATGCGCCCAGCAGGATCGCGGTCATCACTCCGCCGGGCACGCCGAAGGCGATGGTCGGGATGAGATTGCCGCCCAGGGTCGAGTTGTTCGCCGCGCCCGGCCCCAGCACGCCCTCTACGGCACCCTTGCCGAACCGCTCCTTCCGGGGCGAGCTCTGCACGGCATGCGCATAGGCCAGCCACTGCGAGACGCCGCCGCCCATGCCGGGAATGATGCCGACATACGCGCCGAGTGCGCTGCATCGGACGACGAGCCAGAAGTGGCGGAAGGTATCCTTGACGCCCTGCATCACGCCGCCCAGCTTTTCCACCGACTCGCGCGCAATCGCCGACCGCTGCACCGCCAGGTCGATGATCTCGGGGATCGCGAAGAATCCGATCGTGATCGGCACGAGACCGATGCCGTCCCAGAGCGCGAGCTGGTCGAACGTGTAGCGCTGCGTTCCGGTCATCGGATCGAGGCCGACAGTGGCGAAGAGCAGGCCGATGCCTCCGGCGATCAGCCCCTTCAGGAGATTGTCGCCGCTCAGCGA
>JBAVOG010000630.1:0-1652 GCA_049691875.1 Burkholderiales bacterium
CCGCCGGCACCTGGCGCGGGCGACCGGAGCCGCGTGGATTTCCGTGCGCCGGCGGTGCCGGCAGCGCACTGATAATTTTCCTCATTCACTCAAGGAAGACGACGATGGAAGCAACGACGATCAAAGTCACCGGCATGACCTGCGGCCACTGCGTGGCGGCGGTGACCAAAGCTCTGCAGAAAGTGCCCGGTGTCCACGCGGCGGACGTGAGCCTGGAGAAGGCCCAGGCCGTGGTAAAGGGCAGCGCCGATGCGCAGGCCCTGATCGCAGCCGTGAAGGAAGAAGGCTACGAGGCCACCGTGGCGGCCTGAGCACTTCACGCCACGCGGATCACGCCCATCATTCCGGCTGCCATGTGCTCGAGGATGTGGCAGTGGAACATCCAGTCGCCGGGGTTGTCGGCAAGGAATGCGATCTCGACGCGATCCTCGGGAGCCAGCAGCACTGTATCCTGCCAGGCGCGGTAACGGGTGGGCGCGCCGTTCCGCGTCACGACGCGGAAAGCGTACCCGTGCAGGTGCATGGGATGGTCCCAGGCAGTGTCGTTCACGAGTTCGATCACGTACGAGCGACCGCGCGCGAGCGTGAACATCGGCTGCGGCGTGTGGCCGCCCTCGGCCACGCCGTTCAGCGTCCACGCCATGCCCTGCCCCATCATGTCGCGCATGGACATCATGCGACCGTCCATCATCCCGCCCATCGAACGGCCCATCATCCCGCCGCCGAGCAGTACGCGATGCCGCTCGGCCCTGGGCACGTCGGGTTCGGGAACGGGATTGGCGGGCAGGCGGATGGGCGTGTCGAGCGGACTCTCGCGGAGCGGGAGCTCGTTCGTGTAGGCGAGATCGAGCAGCCGGTACTGCTGGCGCGCGTAATAGCGGTCGCGCACGGCATGCTTCTCCCCCGGCTTGCCCGCCATGTCGATCACGAGATCGACGCGCATCGCGGGCGCAATGTCGACTCGGCCGCCCGCGGGAGCGTGCGGCTCGACCGGCTGGCCGTCGATCGCGACGATGCGCGGATCGTGACCGGAAAACTCCAGGCCGAAGACCCGCGCATTGGCGACGTTGACCAGCCGCAGCCGGATGCGCTCGCCCGCGCGCACGTTGTCGGAATCGGGAACGACGCCGTTGACGGTCACCGTGTTGCCGATGCGGCCGGCGTGCGTGGCGTCCATCATGTTGCCGAAGTCGGGATGGATCTGGGCATTCCGCTCGAGTCGCCAGTCGTCCAGCACCCAGGTCACGTCCCGGTCGACGCGGATCGGCTCGCGCTCCGCGATGATCAGCGCGCCCGAGAGCCCGCGGCCTTGCTGCTCGAAGCTTCGCACGTGCGGGTGATACCAGTACGTGCCGGCATCGGGCAGATCGAACTCGTAGACGAACTTGCCGCCGTTCGCTGCAATCGGCGGCTGAGTGAGATCCGGCACGCCGTCCATCGCATTCGGCAGGCGCACGCCATGCCAGTGCACGGTGGTTGCTTCGCTGAGCGCGTTCTCCACGACCACGCTCAGCCGGTCACCCTGACGCGCCGCGATTGTCGGTCCAGGCACCTGTGCGTTGTAGCTCCAGACCGCGGTATCCGGATTGGGCGGTCCGAGGAGGGCCGCCTTGCCTGGCGCAGCGCGCAGGCGAAGCTCCACGACCCGAGGC
>JBAVOG010000631.1:0-1606 GCA_049691875.1 Burkholderiales bacterium
GCCTGGGACTTCGCCATGAGGATCGCCACGCAGGTCTCGAGCTCGGGCGGCTCGATCGCGACGGTCAGACCCCAGCCGAAGCGCGACTTCAGGCGCTCCTCCAGGCCGGTGACCTCCTTCGGGTACCGGTCGCAGGAGAGGATGATCTGCTGCTGTCCCTCGAGGAGGGCGTTGAAGGTGTGGAAGAACTCCTCCTGCGACTGGTTCTTGCCGGCGAAGAACTGGATGTCGTCGATCAGCAGGGCGTCGAGCGTCCGGTAGGTCTGCTTGAACTCGTTGATGGTGTTGTGCTGGAGCGCCCGCACCATCTCGCTCACGAAACGTTCGCTGTGCACGTAGGCGATGCGCGCCCCGGGATTGCGCTCGCGGATGAGGTTCCCGACCGCGTGCATGAGGTGCGTCTTGCCGAGACCGACCCCGCCATAGATGAAGAGCGGGTTGTAGGCGCGCCCGGGGTTCTCGCCGACCTGGAATGCGGCGGCCCGGGCGAGCTGGTTGCTCTTGCCTTCGACGAAGCTCGCGAAGGTGAATTCGGGGTTGAATCGGCTGCCTATGACCTGCGGTTCTTTGACTTTGACCGCGGAAACAGTGGCAATCTGGGGTTCTGGCACCGGCACGGCTTCCGCGGCACTGGATCCGACCTCGAGGCGGACGCGGGGACCGCCGCCCGCGCCGGCCACGCTCACGAGCTCGGCGATGCGCCCGTAGAGATTCTTCTCGATCCAGGAGACCACGAAACGGTTGGGCGCGAGGAGCTGCAATTCCCCGTCGCGCTCGACGGCCTGCAACGGACGCACCCAGGTGTTGAACTGCTGCTCGGGCACTTCATTTTCGAGATGCCGCAGACACTGATGCCAAAGCGAGCCCTGCACGAGCCGTTCCTCGCAGAAAAATAAAACGCCGGAATCGGCGACGAGTCTAAGTCGGGTGAAGTCGGCGCGCCAGAGTTATCCACAACCCCGCGCGGTTGACAGGACGGACCCGGCTCCGTAACCTTGCCGCCCTTCACAACGTCTGTTGCCCCTTTAATTTCAAAGGTTTGGGATCATGGCCACGAAGCGCACGTACCAGCCGAGCAAGATCAAGCGCAAGCGTACGCACGGCTTCCGTGCCCGCATGGCCACGAAGAAAGGGCGCCAGGTCCTGAAGCGCCGTCGTGCCAAGGGCAGGAAGCGCCTGGCCGTCACCGAAAAACGCTGACGAGTGACCTACGTCCCGGCGTCACGGACTGCGGGCCGGCCAGAAACTCCATACCGCCGCCGAGTTCGAGCGCGCGCGAAAGGGGCGCGAACGTCATGCGGATGCCTTGTTCGCCATTCAATGTGCCCGCAATGAAGCTGGCGAGGCGCGGCTCGGAATGGCCGTCAGCGTCCGCGCGGCGGGAAATGCGGTCAACCGCAATCGCCTGCGGCGCCTGATCCGCGAATCGTTCCGGATGCATCGACAGGAGATGCCGGCGGTGGATGTGTTCGTCTCGGCGCGTACGGCGGCTGCGAAAGCGCCAAACAAGGCGGTCTTCGAAAGCCTCGTGCGACTCTGGAAGGAAATCACGGCCATCCCATGAAGCGGCTCGCGCAGTTCCCGGTTCACCTGTATCGCTGGTTCC
>JBAVOG010000632.1:0-2077 GCA_049691875.1 Burkholderiales bacterium
ACCACCCGATGCAGCGGACCGCTTCCAGCGGGCTCATGCCCGCTGTTTCGCGGCCGCTGATCGGAAACGTTGAGGTTGTAGAAAAACCCCTTTTCGCGGCACCCGCGGACGTGCGGGGCTCGCCTCAGGGGATCGAGGCTCACGCGAGACCGATCGCTTCTTCGAGGATTCGCGAGAGGGCGCGCCCCTATAGAGTGCGCACTCTTCGCCGTCTACCCCGCCCTACTGCCCATAACCGTGATGCGCGAGCTTCTCGATGTTGTGGACCAGGCAGAAGAGCTGCCATTGTCCATCGACCTTGCCTCGTCCTCGCAGCGTGAAGCGATCCAGCCGCTTGTTGTGGCGCAAGTTGCCGAACACTGGCTCGACTGTGCCGAAGCGCTCGCCATAGCGGGCACGGCCCTCGGACGAATCGATGCGCTTCTTCATCCGATCGGCGTGTGATTCGAGTGTCGTCGAGGCTTTGCCTTGAAAGAAAGCCACCTGGCGCGTCTTGGTCTTCTCGGGCGTGCGCAAGCAGCGATCGCGCTGCGCACAGGGTACGCAGTCGCGCTCGGCGCCACGGAATCGTACCGACACGTAGCCGTTGGCGAGGCAGTTGCTGCCGTTGCCGTAGAGCGCCTTTCCCGCCGGGCACACGCAGGTGCCTGCCGCGGCGTCGTAGGCGAAATCGCCGGGCTGATAGATCGCGGCCTTCTTCTCGGACTTGGTCTTGTCGTAGAGCGGATCGGGTGCGTCCTTGTGCCGGGCTTGCGTGGCGAAGCGCTCGTCGCGGCTGCGCATGGCGTTGTCGGCGATCAGGGCTGCCACGTTCATCGCGGCGAGCTCCCTCAGGTTGTCTTCGCTGTGATAGCCCGCATCGGCGGTGATGAGCGAATCGTGCGCAAGAACGTCCTTCATCGCGGCCACCACCGGCACCAGCAGCTCCTGCTCGGAGCCGCTGCCGTGGGCCTGCGCGCACACGATGACCTGGTGCTTCGCGTCGACCGCCGCCACCCCGGTGTAGCCTTGAATGACGCCCTTGCCGGTGGCCATCTTGGCGCTCTCGTTGTCGGTCCGGTTGCTCTTGCGGATCGAGCCCTTCGCCCCGCGCCGATCCTCGGGGTTCGTGGCCAACCAGCTGCGGATCTCTCGAGCGTCGCGCGCGAGTCGCTCGATTCGCTTGGCTTCCTTGGCCGCAAGATCGGGCTCCACCGGCCGGGCGTCCTCCTCACGGTGGCGCGCGAGCATCTTGTTCGCCGCGGCTTCGAGCTTCTCGGCCTGACGCTCGAAGTCCGCCCGCGTGCCGCTCCTTGCCTTGGAGGCGTTACTTGGCAACTTCACCCCATCGATGGCGAACATCTCGCGCCCGATCAGACCCTGCCGGTCGCAGATCGCCAGGATTGCCGCGAACACCCGAGCGATGTCCTCGCCCAGAGTGCTCACGAAATCCGCGATGGTGGTGAAGTGGGGGCCACAATCCCCGCACAGGGCGATGAAGGTCACCTGCTCCCGGCAGGCGCGCTCGATGCCTCGGCTGCTCACGATGCCTTGCGCGTAGCCGAACAGCACCACCTTGAGCAGCATCGCCGGGGGATACGCCGAGGCCCCGGTCTCGTCGTTGTGGAACCGCGCGTCGAAGAATGACAGATCGATCTGGTGATCGAGCAGGTGATTCAGCGCATGCTCGAAGGTGCCCGGCAACAACTGCCGAGCCAGATCGACGGGAAGGAAGCGCGGGCTGGTATCGATGTGCTTGTAGCGGGCCATGAGCTCGGGCGTCGGTCAGCTAAACGGAACACCCCTTCGACCGGCGATTGCACATCGCGTTCCGGCGCGGCAAGATGTGCGGATGGTTTTTCTACACCCTCGTTAGAGGCGGGCCGGGAAGTCCTGCAACATTGTCACGGTTCTGCCACATCTGCCCTCCCGGAGTGGCGGGGTCCACCCCCGAGCCATCTAACCCACCCACCAGATTCGCGTCTGCCTTTGCGGGATCCCACAAATAGGGCCCAGTTCGCCGAAGCGTTCCGTCCGCGTTCTCTGCGACAAATACGCCACCCGTATGCGCGGCCGCCCCGCCCAGCGTGATGAAGCG
>JBAVOG010000633.1:0-1922 GCA_049691875.1 Burkholderiales bacterium
CCTCGAGCATCCGGTCGAACTTTTTTCTAAAATTACTGCGCTCTTCCTTGGCTTGAATGTTTTCCGTTTGGTCCAATGCTTGAGTGCACGCGTGATTCGGGCGATGCTTGAAGACCCGTTGCACTAACAGGGCTTCAGGCAATGCCTGTCAGATTGGTCTGCCGGCGATGCCGGAACCCCATAAGCTGCGAGCTGGCTGATAGTCACGTGAGCAATGGCGCCTGCGGATGCGCGATGCGGTCTGCGTGGCTGTAATCTGATGATCTGAGGCCGCAAAACTGGATCGTTTTTGGCTAGAGTTTTCCGTGCTGATTCCCAGGCTGGGAGGAGCGGAGAACGATGAAGGCCTCGCGATTTTCGGACGCCCAGAAGGCGTTCATTCTGAAGCAGGGCACTGACGGGATGCCGGTGGCAGATGTGTGCCGCAAAGCTGGCATCAGCCAAGCGACCTACTTCAACTGGAAGAAGAAGTACGACGGTCTGCTGCCGACCGAGATGCGGCGGTTGAAGCAGCTTGAGGACGAGAACGCCAAGCTGAAGCGGATCGTCGCCGACCTGTCGCTGGACAAGGAGATGCTGCAGGACGCCATCCGCCGAAAGCTCTGAGGCCTGGCCGGAAGCGCAAGCTGGTCGACGAGATGCGTGACGAGTGGGATATTTCGATCCGCCGGGCGTGCGGCGTTTTCGAGATAGACACCTCGACCTACCACTACAAGTCTCGTCGCCCCGGACAGGCCCATCTCGAACAGCGGATCAGGGAGATCTGCCAAACGCGTGTGCGCTACGGCTATCGGCGGATTCATGTGTTGCTGCGCCGCGAAGGCTGTCGTCACGGTCAGAACAAGACGCGACGCATCTATCGCGAATTAGGCCTGCAATTGCGGAACAAAACGCCCAAGCGCCGGGTCAAGGCCAAGCTGCGGGACGACCGACGGCCGGCGACGCGATCGAACGAGACTTGGGCGATGGACTTCGTGCACGATCAACTGGCGACGGGAAAGAAGCTTCGTGTCCTCACGATCGTCGACACGTTCTCGCGGTTCTCGCCGGCACTGGAGCCGCGGTTTACATTCCGCGGCACCGACGTCGTTGAGGTGCTGGAAAGGGTCGGCCGGCAAGTGGGATTCCCGGCAACCATACGGGTCGATCAAGGCACTGAGTTCGTGTCGCGTGATCTGGACCTGTGGGCTTATCAGCGCGGCGTCACGCTCGACTTCTCGCGCCCAGGCAAGCCTACCGACAACGCGTTTATCGAGGCGTTCAACGGGCGCTTCCGAGCGGAATGTTTGAACGCTCACTGGTTCCTGAGCCTTGCAGACGCCCAGAAAAAATTGGAGGATTGGCGCAGGTACTATAACGAGGAGCGCCCGCATGGCGCGATCGGCCAGAAGACGCCGATCAGCTTATTGAATCACGGTGGCGCAACCAGCCCGCCATCGTGACAGAGCCGGAAAACTCTACCCGCCGGCGATCCAAAGTTCGGCCCCAGAGCATTCCCCCATAGGGGCTCGATTGGCGCAGTGACTCCAGAAATAGCTACAGGACAACTTTGCAGCCTAAAGTTTTATCAAATGAAATCAGTATGATAGTGGCGTGATGGTCGTCCCGGGCGATCCGCGCTGCTATCTCGAAATGGGCGGCCGCTCGCGCGGGCCCCCGGCCTATTCGTCAACTCAAAAAGTGGGCCGCCGCGCCGGCGGACGTCCGCCCGGGCCACCGGCGCCGGGAATGACCTTCGGCTTCATCGGCAGCAGGCCTTCGCGCTGCATCCGCTTGCGGGCCAACTTGCGCGCCCGGCGAATCGCTTCTGCCTTCTCGCGCGCCTTCTTCTCGGAGGGCTTCTCGTAGTGTCCGCGCAACTTCATTTCGCGGAAAATGCCCTCGCGCTGCATCTTCTTCTTCAGCGCCTTGAGGGCCTGGTC
>JBAVOG010000634.1:0-3878 GCA_049691875.1 Burkholderiales bacterium
ACGCCGGCACCGTGCATTGCGAGCGCCCACGCGATCGCTTCGCCGATTCCGCCGTACCCGCCGGCGATGTAGGCGACCCGATCCTTCAGGTCGAAGAGCCCCGCAAGCTCACTCTGGAAGTCGACGCGGGGCGTGATCCGCTCGTTCATGTTCCTTGCACCCTGCTCGCGATCAGTCCATCACCAGTCCGCCGTTGAGATCGACGATCTCGCCGGTGATGAAACCCGCAAGCGGCGCGGCGAGAAAGCGCACGACGTGGGCAAACTCCTCGGGCTCGCAAAACCGGCCGACCGGAATCTGTGCGATCAGCGCCTGGCGCTGCGCCTCGGTGAGCTGCTCGGTGACCATAGGCGTTCTCACGTACGCCGGGGAGATCCCGTTCACGGTCACGCCGTATGCAGCCAATTCGCGCGCCAGCGAGAAGGTGAGCGACGTGAGGGCGCCCTTCGAGACACTGTAGGCCGTGCCCGCTGTGAGGCCGCCGGTCTTGGCGGCGAGCGAGCATGTGTTGATGATCCTCCCCCACCGCCTTGCTTTCATCCCGGGGACGACCTGTTGGGCCAGGTAGAACGCGCCGTCGAGATTCGCAGCGAGCACACGCCGCCACTCGGCCGCATCGGTTCCCTCCACCTTGTTGTTGGAGAGTACGCCCGCGTTGTTTACCAGGATGTCGATGGGACCCAGTGACGCCTCGATCTCGGCATATCCCGTGCGTACCGATTCGGGGTCGCCGACATCGAAGCAGAACGGCCGGGTCCCGGCGCCGAGGTCGCGCGCGAGCGATCGGGTGCGCTCGGCGCTGAGGTCCACCATCGCGATACGACAGCCGTCCTCGAGCAGCGCTTTCACGGCGGCAAGCCCCATGGTGCCGGCTGCACCGGTGACCAAAGCGCACTTCTCCGCGAGGGGTTTCACGCGTCGCACCTCACACGTCCAGCATGCTCTTCTTGCCGAACAGTCCGCGCGCGCGGAACGTCACGACCGCGATGAAGAGCAGGTACATCGACATGAGCGACCATTCGGAAGCATAAGCGCCGGTGAGCGCGACGACCAGCCCGACCAGCAGCCCAGCCGTCACGGCGCCCCACAGGCTGCCAACGCCGCCCAGAACGATGATCAGGAATGCGGGCACCACTGCATCGACGCCGACGTGCGGCCGGATTCCCCAGATCGGCGCCATGACGACCCCCGCGAACGCAGCGAGCGCCGTGCCGAGCGCGAAGACGAAGAGCCGCAGCCGGGCGAGATTGATCCCGAGCGCCCGCACCATCTCGCTGTCGTGGGCACCCGCCTTGATGATCGATCCGTAAGGGGTGCGCTCGAGAAACAGCCATAGGGCAAGTATCGCGACGACGGAAAACCCGGTCGCGAAGAACCGGTATTTCGAGTAGATGAGATCCCCGATCAGCACCGCGCCGGATAGGGCTGCCGGCAGCTGGAGCTGCCGCTCGGTGGGACCCCAGACGACACGGATCAGCTCTTCGATCACGAGCGCAGCCCCGAAGGTGAGCAACAGTCCGTAAAGCGGGTCACGCCCGTAGGTGCGGCGCATGCAGAGCTCGAGGAGCATTCCGAACAGACCGACCAGGACCGGCGCGAGCGCAAGCGCAAGACCGTAACGCGCGGCAATCGGCAGCGCCAAGTACCACGCCTGAAGGTCCGGAAAGAGGCCGACCTGCGGTGCGATGACGAACAGCGCGACGTACATCCCCAGCGCGAAGAGCGAGCCGTGCGCCAGGTTGATGGTCTCCATCACTCCGATGATCAGCATGAAGCCGAGGGCGATCAGGGCGAAGAGCAGCCCGAGCGCAATGCCGTTCAGCAGATGCGGGACGAGGCTTGCGACGAAGTTCAAAGCGATATGCCGCCGCGGAAGTGTTGCGCGCTCCCGCGGCGTGCGTTGCCGCTACCGCTCGTACGCCGGGGTCGACTCGTAGGACTCGAGCTTGCAGGCCTTCGGCGCACCCTTGTCCGCCACGGTCTTCGGCTCGGCCTGCGAAAGGATCCTGAAAATATCCTCCTTGTCGGCCGGCTTGTCGTTGTAGCTCGCCATGTAGATCGTCTGCTGGCACTGATGCGTGTCCGGGCTGATCCACGCGTCATAGTGCTGCATGCGGTCGACCGCGCTCATCTTGCGGCCCTCGAGTTTCTTGATGACCGGGATGTTCGCGGTGGTGCCCGCCTCCTCGACGCAGCGCAAGAGCTCGCGAGTCGCCACGTATCCGTTGTAATAGACATTGCCCGGGACCCGGATCGTCATGCCTGGAAACACCTTCTGGTAGTTCGCGACGAAATCCTTCACGCCGGGCAGATCGAGCCGGTAGTACCACGTCGTGCCGAACACGCCGAACACCGCTTCCGGCCCGAGCCCGTATACGTCCGGCCAGTCCTGCTGGTTGTTCACCCAGGCAATGGACTTCTCGAGACCGAGCTGCAGGACCTGCTGGCGCAGGGCGCGGATGTCGTCACCGCCGATCGCGGTCGCCACCACCTTCGGCTTGATCTGCTGGACCTTGAGGAGATAGGCGGAGAAGTCGCGCGTGTTCTGCGGCACGAGCAACTCGTCGATGATCTTGCCGCCGCTCGCTTGCACCAGCTCCTTCGTCGCCTTGGCGGTGTTGTGCCCCCACACGTAATCGTTCGTCATGAGGAGCCAGTCAGGGCCGTACACCTTCATCGAGTTCCGGACGATGGCCTCGGCGAAGTTCACGCCGTTGCCGTCCCACACGAACTTGACGCGGTGGCAGTCCTTGCCCGACTCGGTGGGCGAGCTGGAGTTCGTATTGAGATAGATGCAACCGTACTTCTGCGCGACCTGCGAGATCGCGTTGGCGACACCCGAGCTCACCCCGCCGATCATGAATGCCACGTCATTGCGGGAGATCATCCGCTCCGCTACGCGCGATCCGGTCGCGGGCGTCGTCTCCGTGTCCATGTGGATCGCCTCGATGGGGCGGCCGAGGACACCGCCCTTGTCGTTGAATTCCTTCATCGCCATCATCGCGCCGAGCCGCTCCATGCCGCCGGACGCGCCGTATTGCCCGCTCGCATCCATCGTGAGTCCGAGCACGACCGGTTTCTTCTGCGCAGCCTGTGCCCACAGTCGGTTGTGCTTCCAGGGCCCGAAGAACGGCGCGGCGCCGTAGGTGCCCGCCGCAACGGCGGCCATCGCCGATGCCTTCAGGACTTTGCGCCGAGTCGCATCCGGCTGGCCGGCGCCCGATCGCTTGATCTCTCGATCTTTCATGGTCTCCTCCTTTGGTGATGCGCTCGCGAGCGGTGTGCCCGTCAGCGCTTGATGATCTGGAATCCGTTCAGCTTCTCGTGCGCCTCGATCAGCGACGGCACGAACTTCGCGCCGAAGCCGAGCTGGCTCGCGATGAGCAGCGTGTGATGCACGGCGTCGGCAAGCGGCGTGGCCACTGGTGCGGTCTCGGTCATGTGGGTGTAGTAGCGCAGGTCCTTGCATCCGTTGTCGAGCGCGAACATGAGCCCCGTGAAGTCACCCTGCAGCGCCTTGGGCACGACCATCTGGAACATGTTCGAGTTCGCCCCGCCCGCGGAGATGAGCTTGTAGAGCACTTCGAGATCGAGTCCGACGCGCGCGGCAGCGGCCATCGCCTCGGCGATGACGCAGGCATTGCCGAGCGCGATGAAGTTGTTCACCAGCTTGATCTTGTGCCCCGCGCCGGGCGGCCCCGCGTGGATGACGTTCTCGGCGAAGCACTCGAGCACCGGCCTGAGCTTCGCGAGCACCGCGTCGGTCGCGCCGACCATCACGTTCAGCTTGCCCGCCTCGGCCTCGACCGGCGTGCGCGACAGCGGCGCGTCGATCAGCGTCACGCCCTGCACGGCGCATTGCTCGCGCAGCCACGCAG
>JBAVOG010000635.1:0-17451 GCA_049691875.1 Burkholderiales bacterium
AGTCCCGATGAAGATCGTCATCGCGTTCGGCGCGCCGTGATAGACGTCCGGAATCCACATGTGAAACGGAACGACTCCGAGTTTGAACGCAAGCCCCGCGACCAAGAACACGAGGCCGACGATCAGCACCAGCGGGGGAACCCCCCCGCGGCTGATTCGCGACGCCAGATCGCTGATCTCGAGAGTCCCGGTCGACCCGTAAATCATCGACATCCCGTAGAGCAGGAGGCCCGAGGCCATTGCTCCCAGCACGAAGTACTTCATGGCCGCCTCGGTCGAGGCGCTCGAATCCCGATTCAGGGCAATCAGCGTGTACAGCGACAGCGAAAGCAGCTCGAGTCCGAGATAAAGGACCAGCAGGTGATTCGCCGAGATCATCACCATCATCCCGAGCAGCGCGAACAGCGTCAGCGCGAAGTACTCTCCAGTGAGCAGTCCGCGGTCCGCGAGATAGCGGCGCGAGTAGATCAGGCAGGCGGAAACCGCGATGAATACGGCCACTTTGAGGACGCTCGACATCACGTCGCCAACGAACATGTTTCCGAACGTGTAGCCCGTCACACCGCCAAGCGTCTTCGCGATAGCGACCGTCAGCACTGCACAACCGAGCAGGGTCGCCTGCGTGAGGGCATAGGTGATCCAGCGGCGATGCTCCCCCACGAACAGATCCGTCAGCAGGACGACGAGCGCCATGACGAACAGGAAGATCTCCGCGTACGCGGGGAACATCACGGGCAGGGACGGTTCAGTCATGGTCAGAGTTTGCCTGCCGAGACGTGCCGCACGAGTTTGCCGACGCTGGCGTGCATCACCTCGCTGATCGGCTTCGGATAGACGCCCAGTCCCAGGACGGCGGCCGCGAGCAGGATGAGCACGAAGAATTCCCGCCGGTTTAGGTCGACGAGGTCGGCGACACGCCGATTTGCCACCTCACCGAAGATGACCCGCTTGTACATCCAGAGCGTGTAGGCCGCCCCGAAAATCAGCGTCGTTGCCGCCACGAACGCAATCCAGAAGTTGAACTTGACGGCTCCCATGATGACCATGAACTCGCCGACGAACCCGCTGGTCCCCGGCAATCCGGCATTGGCCAGCGCGAAGAGCATCATGAAGGCCGCGAACTTCGGC
This sequence comes from Burkholderiales bacterium, assembly GCA_049691875.1. Taxonomy (GTDB): domain Bacteria; phylum Pseudomonadota; class Gammaproteobacteria; order Burkholderiales; family SG8-39; genus JAABRB01. The sequence goes on from JBAVOG010000635.1 coordinate 1,129, forward strand.
ATCGTATTGACCACGCCGCCGTAGTCGGAGATCTGCCGCGAATGCATGCGGTCGTACATGACGCCCACGCACAGGAACAGGGCGGCCGAGACGAAACCGTGGGAAATCATCTGTATCAGCGCCCCCTCCACCGCGATGGGTATCAGATCGCGGCCGCTGAACATGAAGAAGCCGAGCGTGACGAACCCCATGTGCGCGATGGACGAATAGGCGATGAGCTTCTTCATGTCCGCCTGCACCAGCGCCACGAGACCGATGTAAGCGACCGCAACGAGCGACAGCACGATCATCAGACTCGAAAACGCGATGCTCGCGTCCGGAAGGATGGGCAGCGAGAAACGGATGAAGCCGTAGGCGCCGAGCTTCAGCATGATTGCGGCCAGCACCGCCGAGCCGCCGGTTGGCGCCTCGACGTGCGCGTCCGGAAGCCAGGTATGGACCGGCCACATCGGCACCTTGACCGAGAATGCCGCGAAGAATGCGAAGAAGAGCAGCTTCTGCACGTCGAGGGGCAGCGGCAGTGTCCAGAAATCCAGGATCGCGAAGCTGCCACCCGCTTTGTTGTACAGATAGATGAGCGCGACCAGAAAAAGCAGCGAGCCGAGCAGCGTGTAGAGAAAGAACTTGAGGGCCGCGTAGACCCGGTTCGGTCCGCCCCAGACCCCGATGACCAGGTACATCGGGATCAGATTTGCCTCGAAAAAGATGTAGAAAAGCGCAGCGTCGAGCGAAGCAAACACCCCGTTCATCAGACCGGACATGATGAGGAACGCCGCGAAGTACTGGCTCACCCGGCTCCGGATCACCTCCCACCCTGCGACGACGACCAGGACCGTCACGAAGCTGTTCAACAGAACGAAGATCAGCGACACCCCGTCCACGCCGAGGTGATAGTTGATGTTGAACTGCTCGATCCACGGGCTCAGCTCGACGAACTGCATGTCCGCAGTCCCGAGCTGGAATCCCGTGTACAGCGGCAGGGTCACCAGGAAGCCCGCAATCGCACCCAGGAGCGCGAGCGGACGTGCGATGTGCGCGTTCCGGTCGCCACCCGTCATCAGGACCGCGACGCCCGCCAGGACGGGGATCCAGATCGAGAGTGACAGCCAGTAGGTCTGCGCCTGCATCATCTTAATCTAGCCAAATTCCGTCTCAAGCTATCGCAACGGTGCCGGTACGGGGGATTTACAAGGCCAGGTGGGAAGGGAAGGGTCCCACCCCTTCCCTGGCCCCTTGTTCGTTTGGGGATGTACAAGGGGAAATTCCCCCTTGTTCGTAAAACCTCTTTTTTTGCGTGAGAGAGCGTAGCCGTCATTTCGCGATTGCTACTATTGCGGGACGGCGTCGCGCCAGAGCCACAGCCAGATCGAAAGCAGACCCAGAAGGCCGATGAACATGGTGAAGGCGTAGTTGTAGATGAATCCGGTCTGGAACCTGCGCACGATCAGCGCAATCCAGCCGACGAGCCGAGCCGAGCCGTTGACGAACAACCCGTCGATCAAGGTCACGTCGCCGACCTTCCACAGTCCGCTGCCGACCTTGCGTGCGCCGCCTGCGAAGAACCAGTCGTTGAACTCGTCGAAGCCATACTTGTGCTCGAGAATCCGGGTCAGGATGCCGCCCTTCTCCCGGACCACACCGGCCAGATCCGGACGCGCGATGTACAGGTACCAGGCGGTCGCCAATCCGGCCACCGCAAGCCAGAAGGGGAGCGTCGTCACGCTGTGAAGAGCCATCGCCCAGCCGCCGTGAAACTCATGCGCGAGCTCCGCGATCCAGGCGTGCTCCGAAAGAACCAGGATCGATTTTCCGAAGTAGTCGCCGTACACGACTTGACCGATCGTCCAGCCCGCCAGGAACGACGGGATGGCGAGCAAGACCAGCGGTAGCGTGACGACCCACGCCGGCTCGTGCGGTGGACCACCGTGGCCGTGGTCGTCGTGACCATGCCCTCCGTGAGCCGCCGCCGGATCGAACCGCTCCTTGCCGTGAAACGTGTAGAAGATGAGCCGGAACGTGTAGAGCGCGCCGACGAACACTCCGCCCAGCGCAAGCAGATACGCGAACCCGGCGCCCGACCGGTCCGCAACGTGGAGCGCCTCGATGATCGAGTCCTTCGAGAAGAATCCCGCAAAGGGCGGGAATCCGGCGTTCGCGAGTCCGGCGACGACCATCGTGAGATAGGTGATCGGCAGGTACTTGCGCAGTCCGCCCATCTTGCGCATGTCCTGCTCGTGGTGCATCGCGATGATCACCGAACCCGCTCCGAGGAACAGCAGACCCTTGAAGAATGCATGCGTCATGAGGTGGAACATCCCTGCCGAATAGGCGGATGCACCCAGGGCCATGGTCATGTAGCCGAGCTGCGAAAGCGTCGAGTACGCCACCACCCGCTTGATGTCGTACTGCACCAGCGCCACCAGCGCCATGAAGAATGCGTTGATCGCACCGATTACCATCACGAACGAAAGCGCCGAATCCGAGAGCTCGTAGAGCGGCGACATGCGCGCCACCATGAAAATCCCGGCCGTCACCATTGTGGCAGCATGTATCAGCGCGGAGATGGGCGTCGGGCCCTCCATGGAGTCGGGCAGCCAGACGTGCAGAGGGAACTGCGCGCTCTTTCCCATCGCCCCGACGAACAGGCAGATGCATATGACGGTCAGCAGAGACCACTGCGTCGCCGGAAGAAGCTGGATCGTCTTTCCGGCCAGCGCCGGTGCCTGCTCGAAGACCGACGCATAGTCCAGGCTGCCGAAGAACGCCAGTACCAGCCCTATGCCCAGAATGAACCCGAAGTCGCCCACCCGATTAACGAGAAACGCCTTCAGGTTGGCGTAGATCGCGGTGGGCCGCTTGTAATAGAAGCCGATCAGGAAATACGAGATCACTCCGACGGCCTCCCAGCCGAAGAAGAGCTGCAGGAAGTTGTTCGCCATCACGAGCATGAGCATCGAGAAGGTGAACAGCGCGGTATAGGAGAAGAAGCGCTGGTATCCGTCTTCGCCTTCCATGTAGCCGATCGTGTAGATGTGCACCATCAGGGACACGAAGGTCACCACCACCATCATCAGCGCGGTGAGCCGGTCGATCAGGAACCCGATCTCCAGCTTCAGGGACCCGGCAGTGAGCCAGGTATAGACGCTCCCCTCGATCCGCGCGCCGCCCAGCACCTCGTAGAAGATGATGCAGGACGCGACGAACGCCACGGCGACGCTCGAGATCGCCACGCGATGCGAGGCCACGCGACCGATCGCGCGTCCGAAAAGACCCGCCACGATCGCTCCCGCCAGCGGGGCAAGTACCGCCAGGAGCGCAAGCTTCATCAATCCGGTCATTGCCGCTTCATCCCTTGAGGCTGTCCAGGTCCTCGACATGGATCGTGCGCAGGTTGCGGAACAGCACGACCAGGATGGCAAGGCCTATCGCCGACTCCGCGGCGGCCACCGTGAGGATGAAGAAGACGAATATCTGCCCGCCGAGGTCTCCCAGGAAGTAGGAGAAGGCGATGAAGTTCATGTTGACCGCGAGCAGCATCAGCTCGATCGCCATCAGCAGGATGATGACGTTCTTCCGATTCAGGAATATGCCGACGATGCTGATCGCGAAGAGGGCCGCTCCCAGGATCAGGAAATGCGACAGCGAAAGCAATGAACTCTCCCTTTTCCTTCTATTCCGGTGTGAAGCGGCGGGCTCTGCGAGCAATCGGGCGGCGCGCCGCACCGCCCTCCCTCGCCCTCACCGCCCGCTTCTCACTCTTCCTTCTCGGCCGGCATCGATACCAGCCGTACCCGATCCTGCCGCCTCACTGCAACCTGTTGCGCCGGGTCCTGCGCCTTCGTATCCGCCCGCCGGCGCAGCGTCAGCGCGATGGCCGCGATGATCGCCACCAGCAACAACACCGCTGAAAGCTCGAACGGATAGATGTAGTCCGTGTACACGACGCGCCCGATTTCCTTCGTGTTGCTGTATCCCGCGCCGGGATCCCCCGGTGCGGGAAGCGCGCCGGAGCCGAAATACGAACGCGAGAACACGCCGATCATCTCCACGAGCATGAGCACCGCCACCGCAAGCGCGAGCGGCAGGTGGTGCCAGAACCCCTCGCGCAGCCGATCGAGGTTGATGTCGAGCATCATGACGACGAAGAGGAACAGCACCATCACCGCTCCGACGTACACGAGCACCAGCGCAATCGCCAGGAACTCCGCGCGCAGCAGCAGCCAGATGTCAGCAGCGGTGAAGAACGCGAGCACCAGGAAGAGTGCAGCGTGCACGGGATTCCGCGCGGTAACGACGCGAGCTGCGGCGAACAGCAGGATCGTGGCGAATGCGTAGAAGAGGATCGTCTCGAACATCGCTTATACGCCGGTAGCTTGCAGAAGAACTCGGCGCATGCGAGGGGATATACAAGGGGGCCTCCCCTCTCGTTCGTGCGACCGGGTTTTGCCCTGCATGCTCAATCTGTCACTCGGGGTCGACGCGGCGCGCATTCTCAACACCCATCTAACGATACGCCGCGTCGGAGGCGCGGTCCGCCGCGATCTGCGCCTCGTACTTGTCGCCGACCGCGAGCAGCATCTCCTTGGTGAAGTAGAGATCCCCGCGCCGCTCGCCGTGATACTCGAGGATCCGCGTTTCCACGATCGAATCGACCGGGCAGGACTCCTCGCACATGCCGCAGAAAATGCATTTGGTGAGATCGATGTCGTAGCGCGTGGTCCGGCGCGTGCCGTCTTCGCGCTGAGCCGATTCGATCGTGATCGCGAGCGCCGGGCAGATCGCCTCGCAGAGCTTGCAGCCGATGCAGCGTTCCTCGCCGTTCGGGTAGCGGCGCAACGCGTGCAGGCCGCGGAAGCGCGGCGAGATGGGCGTCTTCTCCTCGGGATAGAGGACGGTGATCTTGCGGGCGAACAGGTGGCGGCCGGTGATGGCCATGCCCTTCACGAGCTCGACGAGCAGAAAGGTCTTGAAGGCGTCGCGTATCCGTTCGATCATCGCATCCCCACTCTGCCGCATTGCGCGGCGACGCAGGTCATGAGCCGCTCCAGATGTTGAAGGGCGTCTGCATCCACACCCCGATCACCAGCACCCAGACCAGCGTGATCGGAATGAAGACCTTCCAGCCGAGCCGCATGATCTGGTCGTAACGGTAGCGCGGAAACGTGGCGCGAAACCACAGGAAGCAGAACAGCAGCGCCGCAACCTTCAGGGCGAGCCACAGGATCGGGGGCACGGCGTTCGCAAACGTCGAGTCGATCGGCGCCAGCCAGCCCCCCAGGAACATGAGGGCCGCCAGCGTCGCGACGAGAATCATGTTCGCGTATTCGGCCAGAAAGAAGAGCGCAAACGTCATGCCGGAGTACTCGACGTGGAACCCTGCCACGATCTCGGACTCGCCCTCGGCGACGTCGAATGGCGCGCGATTGGTCTCCGCGACCGCGGCAATGAAATAGACGATGAACATGGGGAAGAGCGGCAGCCAGTTCCAGGAGAGGAACGTGAGCCCCGCGTCAGCAAAGCGGCCCCGGCCCTGACCGTTGACGATTTCCGACAGGTTCAGGCTATGCGAGACCATGAGCACGCACACGAGCGCGAAGCCCATGGCGATCTCGTAGGACACAATCTGGGCCGCCGAGCGCATCGCCCCGAGAAATGCATACTTCGAATTGGACGCCCACCCGGCGATGATCACGCCGTATACACCCATCGACGTGATGGCGAGGAGATAAAGCAGGCCGGCATTCACGTCCGCGAGCACCAGCTCCGGAGCAAAGGGAATCACCGCCCAGGCGGCCAGCGCCGGCATCAACGACAGCATCGGCGCGACAACGAACAGGAAACGGTTCGCGCCGGTCGGCACCACGATTTCCTTGACGAGCAGCTTGAGCACGTCGGCAAACGGCTGCAGCAGACCGTTCCAGCCGACGCGGTTCGGGCCGATGCGCACCTGCATGTAGCCGATGACCTTGCGTTCCGCGAGCGTGAGGTAGGCGACGCAGAGGATGATCGGGATCGCGATGGCGAGGATTAGCAGCAGCGTCTTGACCGTGAGAAAAAGCGCCGGACCCCACTCCGGGCCGAACCAGAGCGCGGAGTACCCTTCCAGTGCGCGCACGGCGTCGCTCATGCCGGCTCCAGCGTCAGTGCGTCGAACATCCCGCCCAGCCGGGCCGTACTCGGATGCGCGGCGGCGAGCCGGACGCACCCGTCCGCGAGACGATCGTCGCAGGCAAGCGAGACGTCCGCTTCACCTGTGCCTTGCCGCACGCGGACCCGCTGCCCCGCCGCGAGGCCGAGTGCGGTGAGCGACGTGGAGTTCATGAAAGCCTGCGGAGGTCGCGCATCGCGCGTCTGCTGCAGGGAGATTGCCCGGCGCACGATCGGATCGGTGAAATAGATCGGCACATCCGCCACCCGCTGCAACCCGGGCGCAGCCTCGGAAAGCTCCACGCGCACACCCGCAATCCGGTTGTCGAGCTTCGCTGCAGGACCTTCCGCCGGGCACGCCGCCGCGCGCACCGCTTCGCTCGATTCGTAGCCGAAATCCGGGATGTCGAGCAGGTTGCCGAGCACGCGCAGCACCTTCCACCCGGGGCGCGCGTCGCCGAGCGGGCGCACGACGCCGTTGAAGCCTTGCGGGCGTCCCTCGGTGTTGACGAACGTCCCCGAGGTCTCGGTAAACGGCGCGATCGGCAGCAGGACGTCGGCGTAATCTTCGGCGACACCACGGAACGCGCTCAGTGCCACGACGACGTCCGCCTCGTTCATGGCCGCAACCGCCCGACCCGGATCGTGGCAATCCAGTTCCGGCTCGACACCCAGCAAGACATAGGCTTTGCGGGGTGCAGACAGCATTGCGCCCGCATTGAGACCGTTCGCACCCGGCACGCAGCCCGCCAGGTAACCCCCCACGCTGTTGGCCGCCTCGCCGAGGAAGCCGAAGCGTGCGCCCAGCGCGTCGGCGAGCTCCTGAACGAGGACGTGCAGCTGGGCGGCTTGCGGATGCTGCTGCGCCGAATTGCCCAGAAAGATCCCGACGCTCTGCCCCGACACCAGGCTGCGCGCGATGGCGGCCGCCTCGTTTCCGATCGCCACCCGTGCCACGTCGGCAGATACGTTCGCCTTCTTTTCGCTCGCCACCACGCGGACGATCTGTGCGAGGGTCGCCGCGAGCCGGCTAGGGGCGACGACCATGTTGTGGGCGGTCTTGATGAGCAGGTCGTCGCCGGCCACGTGGAGAATGCTCACTTCCTGTCCGCGCTTGGCAGCCTGGCGAAACCGATGCGCGATGAGCGGATGATCCTTGCGCAGGAACGATCCGACGACGAGGACCCGGTCAAGCGAGCCGAGATCGGCGACGTTCATGCCAAGCCATGGCGCGCCCGACAGATGGCCGTCACTCGCGAAATCCGATTGACGCAGCCGGAAATCGACATTGTCCGATCCCAGCCCGCGCACCAGCTTCTGCAGCAGGAAGAGCTCTTCCAGGGTCGCATGCGGCGAACCGAGCGCGCCGATGGCACCGCCTCCATGCGCAGATTTCGTCTCGCGGAGCACGCGCGCCGCATATTCGAGTGCAACGTGCCAGTCGACCTCCAGCCATTCTCCGCCCTGCTTGAGCATGGGTCGCGTGAGCCGTTCCGGCGAGTTGAGTCCCTCGTAGGAAAAACGGTCCTTGTCCGAGAGCCAGCACTCGTTCAGCGCCTCGCTCTCGAGGGGAAGCACCCGCATCACCCGTTCGTTCTGCGCCTGAACGATCAGATTGGACCCGAGGCCGCAGTGCGGCGAGACCGACTTCCGGCGTGCCAGCTCCCAGGTGCGGGCAGTGAAGCGGAACGGCTTCGAGGTGAGCGCTCCGACAGGGCAGATGTCGATCATATTTCCGGACAGCTCGGAGTCGACCGAGCGACCGACGAAGGAGACGATCTCCGCATGCTCGCCGCGACCCACGAGCCCGAGTTCCATGATGCCCGCGATTTCCTGCCCGAATCTCACGCAGCGCGTACAGTGGATGCAGCGCGTCATCTCCTCGGCGGCGACGAGTGGGCCGAGTCCTTTGTGGGCGACGACCCGCTTGGCCTCCGCGTAGCGCGACGCGCTACCGCCATAGCCCACTGCGAGGTCCTGCAACTGGCACTCGCCGCCCTGATCACAGATCGGACAGTCGAGAGGGTGGTTGATGAGCAGGAACTCCATCACACCGCGCTGCGCCTTCCGGGCGTAGTCGGACTCCGTCCAGACCTTCATGCCGTCGGTGACCGGCGTTGCGCAGGCGGGCAGCGGCTTGGGCGCCTTCTCCACCTGGACGAGGCACATGCGGCAGTTCGCTGCGATCGACAGCTTCTTGTGGTAGCAGAAGTGCGGCACGTACACGCCGAGCTGATTGGCGGCTTCCATGACCGTGGCGCCGTGCGGCACCTCGATCGGTCGGCCGTCGATTTCGATTTTCAGCATCTGTTCCGCCACTACGCAGCCACCCGCAAAGCGGTGTCGGGATTCGTCGCGTAGCCGCCTGCAACAGTGACCGAGCAGCGCTTGTGCTCGATGTGATGAATGAATTCGTCGCGGAAGTGGTTGATGAAGCTCTTCACCGGCAGCGCCGCCGCGTCGCCGAGGGCGCAGATCGTGTGGCCCTGAATGTTGTCGGCGACGCTCGTCAGCGCATCCAGGTCCTCCGCCTTTCCCCGACCGGTCTCGATCCGATGGACCATCCGGTAGAGCCACCCCGTGCCCTCGCGGCACGGCGTGCATTGCCCGCACGACTCCTCGAAGTAGAAATATGCGAGACGCTCGAGCGCCTTCACCATGCAGGTCGAATCATCCATCACGATGACCGCTCCCGAGCCGAGCATCGACCCGGCCTTGGCGATCGAGTCGTAGTCCATGTCGGTCTGCATCATGATGTCGGCGGGCAGCACCGGCATCGACGAGCCACCGGGAATGACCGCCTTGAGGCGCCTTCCCCTGGTCACCCCGCCCGCCATTTCGAGGAGCCTTGCGAACGGTGTGCCGAGCCGCACCTCGAAATTTCCCGGGCGCTCCACGTTCCCCGATACCGAGAAGAGCTTCGTTCCGCCGTTGTTCGGCCGCCCGAGCTCGAGGAAGCGCTCCCCGCCATTGAGAACGATCCAGGGCACCGACGCAAACGTCTCGGTGTTGTTGATTGTCGTCGGCTTCCCATAGAGGCCATAGCTCGCCGGAAAAGGCGGCTTGAAACGCGGCTGGCCGCGCTTGCCCTCGAGCGACTCGAGGAGAGCTGTCTCCTCGCCGCAGATGTACGCCCCCCAGCCATGATGGGCGTGGAGCTCGAAGGCGAAGCCGCTGTCGAGGATGTTGGAACCGAGGTAGCCCGCGGCACGCGCCTCCGCAAGCGCCTCCTCGAACTGCTCGTAGATTTTCCAGATCTCGCCGTGGATGTAGTTGTAGCCGACCGACGCCCCGGTCGTGTATCCGCCGATGATCATGCCCTCGATCAGGCTATGCGGGTTGTAGCGGAGGATGTCGCGGTCCTTGAAAGTGCCCGGCTCGCCCTCGTCCGAGTTGCACACCATGTACTTCTGCCCGGGAAAATTGCGCGGCATGAAGCTCCACTTGAGCCCGGTCGGAAAACCGGCGCCGCCGCGTCCGCGCAGCGCGGACTTCTTGAGCTCGGCGATGATGGCGTCCGGCGAGCTCTGCTCGGCAAGAATCTTGCGAAGCGCCGCGTATCCGCCACGCGCCTCGTAATCCTTCAGACGCCAGTTCAATCCGTCCACCCCCTTCATGATGATTGCGTCGGGGCCGAACGCGTCGGCGGGAAACGGCGGGTGCGCGGTGTTCATCGGGAGAGCTCCGCGAGGAGCCGGTCGATCTGTTCCTTCGACATGAACGACAGCATGGTCTTGTTGTTGTGCAGGACGACGGGGGCATCGCCGCAGGCGCCGAAGCACTCGCCTTCCCGGAGCGTGAATTTGCCGTCCGCCGTCGTCTCGTTGAAATCAATGCCGAGGGTGCGCTTGAGGTGCTCGGCCGAGGCGACGGCGCCGCGCAGGGCGCACGGCAGATTGGTGCAGATGCAAAGCTTGTGCGCGCCGACCGGTTGTGTGTCGTACATGCCGTAGAACGTCGCGACCTCGTAGACCGCGATGGGCGACATTCCAAGGTGTTCGGCCACTGCGTCCATGACCTCGCTCGTAAGATAGCCGCGCTCCTGCTGCGCGATGGTGAGCGCCGACATCACCGCCGAGCGCTTCTGCTCGGGCGGGTACTTCGCGAGCTCGCGGTCGATCCGCTCGATCTCTTGTATAGAGAGCATCAGCGGTCGATTTCCCCGAATACGATATCCATCGTGCCGATGATCGCGACGACGTCTGCGATCATGTGGCCTTTCGCAAGATCGTCCATCGCGCTGAGGTGTGCGAACCCGGGCGGCCGGATCTTGATCCGGTAGGGCTTGTTGGCCCCGTCGGAGACGATGTATATCCCGAACTCGCCCTTCGGATGTTCGACCGCCGCGTAGACTTCGCCCGGCGGCACGTGAATGCCTTCGGTGAAAAGCTTGAAGTGGTGGATCAGTTCCTCCATGTTGCTCTTCATCGCGACGCGCGACGGCGGGGCAACCTTGTGATTGTCGACGATCACCGGACCGGGGTTGGCACGCAACCACTCCACGCACTGCCTTACGATGCGATTCGCCTGGCGCAGCTCCTCGACGCGAACCAGGTAGCGGTCGTAACAATCGCCATTCACTCCGACCGGCACGTCGAAGTCGACACGGTCGTAGACCTCGTACGGCTGCTTCTTGCGCAGATCCCACTCGACGCCCGACCCGCGCAGCATTGGTCCGGTGAATCCGCGCGCGAGCGCCTCCTCCGGGCTGACCACGCCTATTCCGACCGTGCGCTGCTTCCAGATCCGGTTGTCCGTGAGCAGCGTCTCGTACTCGTCGACGCGCGCCGGAAAACTGTCGGTGAAGCGTCCGATGAAGTCGAGCAACGAGCCCTGGCGCCGCTCGTTCAGCCGGGCGATTTCCTTGGCACTTCGGTATGGCGAGGCGAGGTGCTGGGGCATCGCCTCGGGCAGATCGCGGTACACGCCGCCGGGCCGGTAGTAGGCCGCGTGCATCCGGGCGCCCGACACTGCCTCGTAGCAGTCCATCAGGTCTTCCCGTTCCCGGAAGCAGTAGAGGAATATGGTCATCGCGCCGATGTCCAGACCGTGCGTGCCCAGCCAGAGCAGGTGATTCAGGATCCGGGTGATCTCGTCGAACATCACGCGGATGAATTGCGCGCGCAACGGGACGTCGATTCCGAGCAGGCGCTCGATCGCCATGCAGTACGCGTGCTCGTTGCACATCATCGACACGTAGTCCAGGCGGTCCATGTACGGCAGCGACTGGACGTAGGTCTTGTTCTCGGCGAGCTTCTCGGTCGCGCGATGCAGCAGCCCGATGTGCGGATCGGCCCGCATGATCACTTCGCCGTCCAGCTCCAGCACCAGTCTCAGCACGCCGTGCGCGGCCGGATGCTGCGGCCCGAAGTTCATGGTGTAGTTGCGAATCTCAGCCACGCTCGCGATCCCCGTAGCTCTCCTCGCGGATGATCCGTGGCGTGACCTCGCGCGGCTCGATCGTGACGGGCTGGTAGATGACCCTCTTCTGCTCCGGGTCGTAGCGCATCTCGACCTGCCCGGACAGGGGGAAATCCTTGCGGAACGGGTGACCGGTGAATCCGTAGTCGGTCAGGATGCGACGCAGGTCCGGGTGACCGGCGAACATGATGCCGTACAGGTCGAACGCCTCGCGCTCGAACCAGTTGGCCGCCGGCCAGACACTCACCAGCGAATCCACCACTGGAAAACCGTCGTCGGCCGCAAACGTGCGCAAGCGGACACGCCAATTCTGTGCCACCGAGAGCAGGTGCACGACTACCGCGAACCGCCGTCCCTCCCGGCGCCCTTCGGCATAGGTCGAGTAGTCGACTCCGCAGAGGTCGATCAGCTGCGAGAACCCGAGCGCAGGGGTGTCGCGAAGTGTGATTGCCGCGGCGACGAGGTCGGCGGGATCGACCACGATGGTCAGCTCTCCGAGCGCGGCTGCCTGGCTGACGACCTTGTCCGCCAGTGCAGCGCCGATCGCGGCGGAAAGCCGATCGAGTTTCGCGGTCATCAGGAGGGAGCGCTCGCGGGCATCGGCTAGCGGGCGATGGTGTTCGTCCGCCGGATCTTGTTCTGCAATTGCAATATGCCGTACAGGAGAGCCTCGGAAGTGGGCGGGCAACCGGGAACGTAGACATCGACCGGCACGATCCGGTCGCACCCGCGCACCACCGAGTAGGAATAGTGGTAGTACCCGCCGCCGTTTGCGCAGGAGCCCATCGAAATGACCCAGCGCGGCTCGGCCATCTGGTCGTAGACCTTGCGCAACGCGGGCGCCATCTTGTTGCAAAGCGTTCCCGCGACGATCATCACGTCGGACTGACGCGGGCTGGGACGGAAAACGATCCCGAACCGGTCGAGGTCGTAGCGCGCCGCGCCGGCGTGCATCATCTCCACCGCGCAGCACGCGAGCCCGAACGTCACGGGCCACATCGACCCGGTGCGCGTCCAGTTGATCACCGTGTCCAGCGTCGTTGTCACGAAACCGCGCTGCATCAGTCCTTCATTCGCTCCCACGGTCCCTCACTCCCACTCGAGCGCGCCCTTCTTCCACTCGTAGATGAATCCGACGGTCAGGACGCCGAGAAAGATCATCATGGAGACGAAGCCGAACATGCCGATTTCGTTTAGCGTGATTGCCCACGGAAAGAGAAACGCGATCTCGAGATCGAAAAGGATGAAGAGAATCGCGACGAGGTAGTAGCGCACGTCGAATTTCATGCGGGCGTCCTCGAACGCCTCGAAGCCGCACTCGTAAGGCGATAGCTTCTCGCTGTCCGGCCGGTTCACTCCGAGCACGGTGCTCGCGGTCCAGCCGAGCCCGACCAGCAGTACGCCGAAGCCGAGGCCTACGAGTATGAATAGCAATACCGGAAAATACTCTGCAAGCATCGCTATCAGCAGCGAACCGCGCGGACATGGCGGCGGCCGCACCCGGCAGCTTCGCTCAATCCCTCGTCGCGCATGTCCATTTCGAGCATCCGGAACGAGGCGGAAGGCTCCGACCCGCTCGCACAGTTGACACGATTGTCACGGTTGTCACAGTTGTTGGTGCCGACGGTGAGATTCGAACTCACACAGCTTTCGCCACCGCCCCCTCAAGACGGCGTGTCTACCAATTTCACCACGTCGGCAGGAGTTTTTTGCCGCTCTCACGCACGACCGAGCGCATATCGAAATTCTACCTTACTTCGGCACCTCACTGGCCCGCGAATCCGGCGCATCCGACTTCGCGGCGGGCTTCGCCTTCGACGCTTCCTCCGCTGGCGCGGGGGCCGGCTTCACCGACTCCATGATCGTGCCCCCGGCACCTTGCTTGTGGCTGGCGACGTATGCGAGCCCGAGGCTTGTGAGGAAAAAGACGGCAGCGAGCAGCGCGGTCGCGCGCGACAGGAAGTTCGCCGATCCGGTCGCACCGAAGACGCTGCCGGACGCGCCACCCCCGAACGCAGCGCCGACGTCAGCGCCCTTGCCGTGCTGAAGGAGCACGAGCGTGATGACGGCCACCGCCGCCATCACGTGCACCACGAGAATCACGACTACCCAATTGATCATTCCATTTCCTCGTTACCCGGCGCTTTCAGCCGCCCGGCAGATCGCAATAAAATCATCGGCGACGAGCGATGCTCCGCCGACGAGCCCGCCATCGACATCCGGCATGGCGAACAGCTCCGCCGCATTGCCGACTTTCACACTTCCGCCATACAGAATCTGCAGATTCCTTGCCAGCCCCCCATCGTGCTGCGCGACGCGCGCGCGGAGGAACTCGTGCACCTTCTCGGCCTGCGCCGGTGTCGCATTTTGCCCGGTCCCGATCGCCCAGACCGGCTCGTACGCAACCACCGCCTCGGAAAGCGCCTGGACTCCGGCGACGTTGAGCACGGCATCGATCTGTCGGCCGACGACCTCCTCGGTCGCGCCCTGGTTCCGCTCGTCGAGCGTCTCGCCGAGGCACAGGATCGGAGTCAAGCCCACACGCTGCGCGGCCTGGAATTTCGCCGCAACCAGGGCATCGCGCTCGCCATATAGCGCGCGGCGCTCGGAGTGGCCGACGAGCGCGTAGCGGCACCCGAAATCGCGCAACATCGCCCCGGAGACTTCGCCCGTGTACGCACCAGAATCGTGCTCGGACAGGTTCTGACCGCCCCAAGCCACCGCCGTTCCCGCGAGCACGCTTGCGGCCTGCGCCAGATAGGGATACGGGACGCACACCGCGCACGCGACACCACGCAGGTCCCCGCACGCCGTTCGCACCGCCTCGAGCAGGCGCTGGTTCGCGACGAGACTGCCATACATCTTCCAGTTCCCGGCGACCAGCTTGCGGCGCATCCCCGATGTCTCCATGTAAACCTTTGAATTTTACCGGTCTATGGCAGGAGCGGTCAATTTTCCGGAGCGCCTTGGTCAGGGTGCATGGTCCGAATCGACACGCAGAAAGAACGTGACCGGACCGTCGTTCACCAGATGTACCGCCATCGTCGCGCCGAATCGACCGGTCGCGACGGGGGCGTGTGCGGCGGAGATTCGTTGCACCAGCCGGTCATATAGCCCGCGGCCGGTCTCCGGATCGGCTGCGGGCGTAAAGCTCGGACGATTGCCGCTCCGCGTGTCGGCGGCAAGCGTGAACTGGGAGACGAGGAGCACGCCGCCCCCGGCATCGCGCACTGAACGATTCATCCTGCCGCCCGCGTCGGCAAACATCCGGAACGCGAGAATTCGATCGGCGAGCCGCTCCGCCTGCCGCATCGAATCACCGCGTTCGGCGCACGCGAAGACCAGCAAGCCCGGACCGATCTCACCGACCACCTCTCCGGCGACGGTGACCCGCGCCTCGACTACCCGCTGCAAGAGCGCGAGCATCGGATCGCTGACCTTATCCGAAGCGGCCGGTGATATAGTCCTCGGTCTGTTTCTTCTTGGGCGTGATGAAGATCTGATCGGTCACGTCCACCTCGATAACCTCACCGAGGTACATGTACGCGGTGAAGTCCGAAACGCGCGCCGCCTGCTGCATGTTGTGGGTGACCATGACGATCGTGTAGTCGCTCTTCAGCTCGCTGATCAGCTCTTCGATTCGCGCGGTGGAGATTGGGTCGAGCGCGGAACACGGCTCGTCGAGGAGCAGCACCTCGGGCTTGACGGCAATGCCGCGCGCGATGCAGAGCCTCTGCTGCTGCCCGCCCGACAGGCTCATTCCGCTCTGCGTCAACTTGTCCTTGACTTCGTCCCAGAGCGCGGCCTTGCGCAGCGCCCACTCCACCCGCTCGTCCATGTCGCGCGTGGGCAGCCTGTCGTAGAGGCGCACACCGAAGGCAATGTTGTCGTAGATCGACATCGGGAACGGCGTGGGCTTCTGGAACACCATACCGATTTTTGCGCGCAGCCGGTTCAGGTCCTGGCGTGGCGACAGGATGTCCGCGCCGTCCACGAAGATCTCCCCTGTCGCTTCCTGGCTCGGGTAAAGCGCGTACATGCGGTTGAACGTTCGCAACAACGTCGATTTTCCGCAGCCGGACGGCCCGATGAACGCGGTGATCCGTCGTTCGGGAATCGTGAGATTCACGTTCTTCAGCGCATGGTATTTCCCATAGAAGAAGTCGAGATTCCGCACCTCGATCTTGACCTTCTCCTTGGCGCGCGCCTCGGCCGGCTCCGCTATACCCGCTTCGACTCTGGAAGTCACCTTCATGGTGCTCAATAGGACGCCGTTCGGTTGCGGAAAATCACCCGCGCGAAGATGTTCAGCGCGAGGACGCTCAGGGTGATCAGCAGGGCACCCGCCCAGGCAAGCCGCTGCCAGTCCTCATAGGGGCTCATCGCGAACTGGAAGATCACGACGGGAAGGTTCGCCATGGGGGCATTGAGATCAGTGCTCCAGAACTGATTGTTGAGCGCCGTGAAGAGCAGCGGTGCCGTCTCCCCGGAAATGCGCGCGACCGCGAGCAGGATCCCGGTCAGCACACCCGCCCGCGCCGCACGTAGGGTCACCAGCATGATGATCTTCCAGTGCGGGGCGCCCAGTGCCGCCGCCGCCTCGCGCAAGCTGTCCGGCACGAGCCTCAACATGTTCTCGGTCGTGCGAATCACGACCGGGATCACGATCAGCGCAAGCGCGAAGATGCCGGCCAGCGCGGAAAAGTGCTTCACGTGGAAGACGTACGCCTCGTAGACGAAGAGGCCGATCACGAT
>JBAVOG010000636.1:0-3403 GCA_049691875.1 Burkholderiales bacterium
ATCGAGAACGGGTTCTACTACGACTTCGCGTACCAGCGGCCCTTCACGCCCGAGGATCTTGCCGCGATCGAGAAGAAGATGGCCGAGCTCGCGAAGCGCGATATCCCGATTGCGCGCGAAGCATGGGAGCGCGACAAGGCGGTGGACTTTTTCAAGTCGATCGGCGAGCAGTACAAGGCCGAGATCATCGCGTCCATCCCGGCGGGAGAGCAGATCTCGCTCTACCGGCAGGGCGAGTTCATCGATCTCTGTCGCGGACCGCACGTGCCGTCGACCGGGCGCCTCAAGGTTTTCAAGCTGATGAAGCTGGCCGGCGCCTACTGGCGCGGCGATTCGAAGAACGAGATGCTCCAGCGCATCTACGGGACGGCCTGGACAAAGAAGGAGGACCAGGAAGCGTACCTGCACATGCTCGAGGAGGCCGAGAAGCGCGACCACCGCAGGCTGGGTCGCCAGCTCGATCTCTTCCACGTCCAGGACGAGGCGCCGGGCATGGTGTTCTGGCACCCCAGGGGCTGGACGCTGTGGCAGTCGGTCGAGCAGTACATGCGCCGCGTGTACGTGGACAACGGCTACCAGGAAGTGCGTGCGCCCCAGATTCTGGACGTCTCGCTCTGGAAGCGATCGGGGCACTGGGACAACTACCGCGAGAACATGTTCTTCACGGGATCGGAGAATCGCGAATACGCGGTGAAGCCGATGAATTGCCCCGGCCACGTGCAGATCTTCAACACGGGGCTGCGCAGCTACCGCGATCTTCCGCTGCGCTACGGCGAGTTCGGCCAGTGCCATCGCTACGAGCCCTCGGGCGCGCTGCACGGAATCATGCGCATACGCGCTTTCACCCAGGACGACGGCCACATCTTCTGCACCTCCGCGCAGATCGCGCCCGAAGTCGTCGCGTTCCACGCGTTGGCGCTCAAGGTCTACGCCGACTTCGGATTCACCGACGTCGCGGTGAAGCTGGCGCTCCGGCCCGACAAGCGGCTCGGCAACGACGACGTGTGGGACCAGTCCGAGGGCGCCCTGCGCGCGGCGCTCGCGAGCTCCGGGGTCGAGTGGGAGGAGCTTCCGGGCGAGGGGGCGTTCTATGGTCCGAAAATCGAGTACCACCTGCGGGATTCGATCGGCCGGTCCTGGCAGCTCGGCACCATGCAGGTGGATTTCATGATGCCCGAGCGCCTGGGAGCCGAGTACGTCGACGAGGACAACACCCGCAAGGTCCCGGTCATGCTCCACCGGGCGATCGTGGGGTCCATGGAACGCTTTATCGGCATCCTGATCGAGCACTATGCCGGGGCGCTACCCCTGTGGCTGGCGCCCCTCCAGGTGGTCGTGGCGAACATCTCGGAGCATCAGTCCGACTACGCAACGGCGGTGGCCGCGGCGCTCCGCGCGGCGGGCTTCCGCGTCGCCGTTGATTTGCGGAACGAAAAAATTTCCTATAAAATCCGCGAACATAGCTTGCAGAAGCTGCCCTACCAGGTCGTCGTCGGCGACCAGGAAAAGGCGGCGCACATGGTGGCCGTGCGGACCCGCACTGGCGAAGATCTCGGGCAAATGAGTCTGGAGGACTTCGTCGGACGCCTGAAGCGTGAAGGCGTCCCGGGCGGCACGGCCTGATTTTTTCGACAACCGGAGAAAAGCCATCGCACAAAACCTTCGAGACCGCGGACGCGAAACACGCCCGCACCGGCTAAATGCAGAGATCACGGCCCCCGAGGTACGGCTGGTGGGCGACGAGGGCGAGCAGCACGGCGTCGTGCCGATTCGGGAGGCACTGCGGCTCGCGGAAGAACAGGACGTGGACCTCGTCGAAATTGCACCACTCGCGGAGCCTCCCGTATGCAAGCTGATGGACTACGGGAAGTTCAAGTACCGCGAGCAGAAGAAGGCACACGAGGCCAAGCTCAAACAGAAGCAGATCCAGGTCAAGGAAGTGAAGTTCCGGCCCCGCACGGAAGAGGGCGACTACAAGATCAAGCTTCGCAATCTGGTCCGGTTTCTCGAGGAAGGCGACAAGACGAAAGTGACCCTGCGGTTCCGCGGTCGCGAGATGGCGCACCAGGAGTTCGGGTTTCGGCTGCTGGAACGCGTGAAGGCCGATCTCGAAAACTACGGCGCCGTCGAGCAGTGGCCCAAGCTCGAAGGTCGCCAGATGGTGATGGTGCTGGCACCCAAGAAGGCCGCGCCGACGAAGGAAGCCAAGCCGAAGGCGCCCAAGGCAGCGAAGGAAACCAAGGCGGCAAAGGAACCCAAGGCCGCAAAGGAAACGAAGGCCAAGGCGAGCGAAGAGAAATCGCCGGCAGCCTCGGGTGAGGAGACCGCAAGCTAGAGAAGTGTAGAGGAGCAGAAACGGATCGGGGCCGGCATCGGCGCCGATTCGAAAACAAGTGGTGTCCGAGGTATCAAGCGCCGCACTCCGCGGCCACCCGGCGCCAGGCTAGAGAGCAGAAGGAAGAGTCATGCCCAAGATGAAGACGAAGAAGAGCGCGTCCAAGCGCTTTCGCTTCACCGCCACCGGCAAGGTGAAGCGGAGCAAGGCGTACAAGAGCCACATCCTCACGAAAAAGCCCACCAAGCGCAAGCGTCATCTGCGCGGGACGACGACGGCCAGCGCAACGGACGTCGCACACGTCCGGGCGATGATGCCGTACGCACGCTAGACAAGGGGAGAGCACGCCATGCCACGAGTAAAACGCGGCGTCACCGCACGCGCCCGTCACAAGAAAGTTCTCGACCAGGCCAAGGGGTTCCGCGGCCGCCGGAAGAGCGTCTATCGCGTCGCCAAGCAGGCGGTGATGAAAGCGGGGCAGTACGCCTATCGCGATCGCCGCCAGCGCAAGCGCGAGTTTCGCGCCCTGTGGATCGTACGCATCAATGCCGCCGCGCGCGGGATCGGATTGAGCTACAGCGCACTCATCAACGGCCTCAAGAAAGCCGAGATCGAAGTGGACCGCAAAGTGCTCGCGGATCTCGCGGTACACGACATCGCGGCGTTCAACAAGATCGCCGAGCAGGCGAAGGCGAAGCTTCAGTAGCGCGGCAGGTGGGCCGTTGGATCGACCATCCCCTCCTTTCCAAGGAGGGGTGGCTGCGAAGCAGCCGGGGTGGTTCCAACCCTGGCGAATACTGCCCACCACCCCGCCGCCTTCGGCGGCACCCCTCCTCGGGGAGGCCGGGAAACAGCCAGTCACGTCACGATGCAGGACCTCGACAAGATCGTCAGCGAAGCGGCCGCCGCGTTCGACGCAGTGCAGGATTCCGCTGCGCTCGAGCAGGTCAAGGCGCGCTACCTCGGCAAGCAGGGTGCGCTAGCCGACTTGCGCAAGGGCCTGGCGAATCTCGCGCCCGACGAACGGCGCGAGGCGGGCGCGCGCTTCAACGACGCCAAGGACCGGAT
>JBAVOG010000637.1:0-3325 GCA_049691875.1 Burkholderiales bacterium
GGGCTGGCGCTGGCACGAGCTCGCCCGCCTCTGGGACGTCGATCGACCCGACGATCTCGCGCGTCTCGCGGAGCGCGTCGCCGGCGGTGCGCGCTACGTGGAGGCGGCTATGCATGCCGAAGCCTGACCGCGCGTCGAAGCAGCTGCTGCTCGTGGGTGGCGGTCACAGCCACGTCGCCGTGCTGCGCAGTCTCGGCGAGCGTCCGCTGCCGGGGGTCAGCGCGACCTTGATCAGTCCCGAACGGTTCACGCCATATTCCGGAATGCTCCCGGGGCTCATCGCCGGCCACTACGAGTATCGCGAATGCCACATCGACCTCGCTGCGCTCGCCCGCTTTGCATGCTGTACGCACGTCGAGGAGGCCGTGACGCACCTCGATCTCGCGCGGCAGGTGGCCTCGATCGCCGGCGGAGGCGAGCACGGATGGGATGTCATTTCGCTCGACATCGGCTCGAACCCGGATACGACGGGCGTTCCGGGCGCGCGCGAATGCGCAATCGCGGTTAAGCCCGTGCACCGCCTGTTGGCCGCGCTGCCGGAACTCGTGGCCCGGGCGCGCCAGGGGGTATTGCGCCGAATTCTTTTCGTCGGCGGCGGGGCTGCGGGGGTCGAGGTCCTGCTGGCGCTGCAGCACCACCTCTTCGCAGTGGGGGTGCGGGGGGTCGAGATGATCCTTGCGACCGACGCCGACGTGCCCCTGGTCGCTCACAATGCACGGGTGCGCGCCATATTCTCGCGGGTGCTCGCGGATCGCCGCGTGCGCGTACACGTTCGCAGCCGGATCGTGCGCGTGGATCCCGATGCGGCATTGACCGACACGGGGGAGCGAATCGGTTTCGACGCGCTCATATGGGCGACGGGCGCTGCGGCTGCTGCCTGGCCGGGCGAGTCGGGATTGGCAGTCGACCCGAACGGGTTCGTGCTCGTCGACGAGACCTTGCAGTCGGTCTCGCACGCGCACGTGTTTGCCGCCGGCGACATCGCCACGATGCGCGGCCACCCGCGACCGAAATCCGGCGTGTACGCCGTTCGACATGGACCACCGCTGGCTCGCAATATCCGCCGCGCGCTCGCGGGCGAGCGGCTCGCGCCGTTCGT
Source organism: Burkholderiales bacterium (assembly GCA_049691875.1). Taxonomy (GTDB): domain Bacteria; phylum Pseudomonadota; class Gammaproteobacteria; order Burkholderiales; family SG8-39; genus JAABRB01. The sequence continues at coordinate 1,100 of JBAVOG010000637.1, forward strand.
TCCGCAGGGAGAAGCGCTGGCGCTGATCTCGACCGGCGACCGCTATGCGGTCATGTCCCGCGGGCGCTGGGCGCTGAAGGGAGCGTGGGTATGGCGCTGGAAGGACTGGATCGATCGCCGGTTCATGCGCCGCTATGCCGTGTGACGGCTATTGCTGTCTCCCGAGGAACAGATAGGCCGACCGGTTTCCGCCCGTCGCGGCGCCATACGCCAGGTAGATCGGACCAAGTGGCGTGTCCACCGCGACGAACACCGACCCGCCGGTCTGCCAGTCGCTCGGGTTCGTTGTGACGACGGGGTTTCGCACCCGGCCGGTTTCCAGTGACGTGCCGAGATAGGTCCCTTTGAAGAACGCGCCACGATCGAGCTGATAGGTGTAGACCAACCTGCCGAACGCCAGCTCCTCGCCATAGAGCTGGAACGTCTTGAAGCCGGAGAGCTGCAGAAAGCCGCCCAGGGAGAATTGGTCGTACACCGGGATCGTGCCGCGCAATGCGCCGCCGCCTTTCAATCCGACCGACAACGTGTGCCGGTTCACCGAGTACGCGGCCAGGAAATCGGCATCCCACTTGCCGTAGCTGTCGTCGGCGCCGAGCGAAGGCATCGAGTTGAATATCGACCCGGTGAAGCCGAAGCCCTCGCGCGGGAAATCGAGGCTGTCGAGCTGGTCGATCTTGACGCGCAGCGTCGTGGCGCCCTGCTGAACCCTGCTGAGATTCCCCGCGATCTGCGGCGGTCCGGTCTGCAGGGTCGGTTGCAGTGTGCCCGCCAGCACGCCCAGCCGTACTTCGCCGTAACGGGTGAACTGGCTGCCCACGTCCAGTTGGGCGCGAACGATCCTGTTGTCGAATTCGGCGACCTTGGTCTGGCCGCTGTAGAGGTCGACCGGCGTACGCTCCAGCATGAAGCTCGGCGCAACGAAGAAATAGCGATTCGGGACGAGCGGCTGGTAGAACTCGGTGTAGAGCCGGTTCGTGCGCCCGACCTGCACTTCGTTGACCCACTCCGCCCCGAGCGAATTGAGCCAGGTGGCCCGGTAGCTGCCGAGCAGGTTGAAGTAGGAGCTCGACGTGAAGTCCGTGGACAGCGTCAGGCCGAATCGCAGGTAGTTCGGTCCCCAGGCCTTCTCCAGCGCGTTCACCGTCAGCACGTGCTTGCCCTTCTCGTCGATGAGCCGATAGTCGACGTGCTCGAAGTCGCCGCTGCCGAAGATGCGCTGCATGTCGCGCGACAGCCTGGTTGGGTCGGGCGTGTCGCCCGTTTTCGTCTCCATTGCACCGACGACGGTCTCCGGGCTCACGCGGTGGACGCCTTCGACGCGGATCTCGTCGATCGGGCGCGCATCGGCGACCGGCATCGTGATCTGCCGTGCGCGCAGCGCCGCGTACTCCTGCGGCGGGACGCTGTAGCGCGCGAGCTCCCTGGCGAAGCCGCGCGCCGATTTCTCGCCTGCGGCGGCGATCGCGGGCATCCGGTCGAAGTCGCTGACGTTGTATCCCTCGAGATCGACCGTGATGAGTACATCCTTGTCGGTGAGCTGGGCGAGGCTCTCCTTCACGTTCTGCTCCGTGAGGATCGACAGCATCTGCTGCGCGACGGAGATGAGGGAGGAGAGCTGGGAGCGCTTCATCAGCGGTGTGCCGACGTTCACGGCAATGACGACGTCTCCGCACAGCTTCCGGCCGACATCGACGGGGATGTTGCGGACGACCATGCCGTCGACGAGCAGCCGTCCTTCCACTTTCGCCGGGGCGATGACCGCCGGAATGGCGAGGCTTGCGCGCATCGCGTGGGCGACTTCCCCACTGCGCAGGACCACCATTTCGCCATTCGCCAGGTCCGTCGCCACGGCCCGGTAGGGGATCGGCAACTGGTCGAAGTCGACGAATCCCGGGATGTTGACGGCTTTCCGCAGGAACGCTTCGAGCCCCACTCCCGAGACGACCCCGGATTGAAGTTCGAGATTGCCGTCTTTCACGCCGATTTCCGGCGTGATGAGATTGATGACGTCCTCTTGCTTGCGCTGGATCGTCTTTTCCTTGCGCGGCGGCTCGTCGTTGATGACATCCACGAGACCCACGCTCGCCAGCAAAGCTTCCATCTCCTTGACAGTCGCGCCGGTGGCGTACGCACCGGCGACCACCGATCCCATGCTGGTGCCGACGACGCAGTCCACGGGAACGTGCAGCTCTTCGAGCACCTTGAGCACGCCGACGTGTGCTGCGC